>JAXECZ010000113.1:0-6316 GCA_034104845.1 Faecousia sp.
GATTCTCCGCTATCCCGAGAACTCCGCCGGTTCCATTATGACCACGGAGTATGTGGCCCTGCGGCCGACCATGACCGTGGAGGAATCCATCCGGCGCATCCGCCGGCAGGGCGTGGACAAGGAGACCATCTACACCTGTTATGTCATCGACACCGACCGTACCCTGCTCGGCCTCGTCACCGTGAAGGATTTGCTGCTGTGCGATGACGACGAGACCAAAATCAACGACATCATGGTCACCAACCTGATTTCCGTCACCACCCAGGACGATCAGGAAGAGGTGGCCCGGATGTTCTCCAAGTATAATTTCCTGGCTCTGCCTGTGGTGGATAAGGAAAACCGCATGGTGGGCATCGTCACCTTTGACGACGCCATGGATGTCATGCAGGACGAGGCCACCGAGGATATGGAGATCATGGCCGCTATCACCCCCTCGGAAAAGAGCTATATGGCCAGCTCTCCCTTTGAACTGTTTAAACACCGGATTCCCTGGCTGATGCTGCTAATGGTGTCCGCCACCTTTACCGGGATGATCATCAGCTCCTTTGAGGAGTCCCTGGGCGCCCTGCCCATCCTCACCGTGTTCATTCCCATGCTGATGGATACCGGCGGTAACAGCGGCTCCCAGTCCTCCGTTACCGTCATCCGCGCTCTGAGCCTGGATGAGCTGAAATTCAAGGATATTTTCGGCGTCATCTGGAAAGAACTGCGTACCGCCGTGCTCTGCGGCCTGGTGCTGGCAGTGCTGTGCTTCGGCAAGGTAATGCTGGTGGACCGGCTGCTCATGGGCAACCCCAGCGTGACGGTTTGGGTGGATGTGACCGTGTGCCTTACCCTGTGCGTGACGGTGCTGGTGGCAAAAATCGTGGGCTGCTCCCTGCCCCTGATCGCCAAGCGGCTGGGCTTTGACCCGGCGGTGATGGCCTCCCCTTTCATCACCACCATTGTGGATGCCATGAGCCTGCTGCTGTATTTCTTCTTTGCAAAGATTCTCTTAGGTGTATAAACAAACCGCCCCTCCCGTTTTCCTGGGAGGGGCGCTGTGTTGCTTACTCCGCGCTGAAGAGGATCCGGTCGTTATCCACTCCGTGCTGGTGGAAGGCCTGGAGCAGCTCTTCTGTCGTGATGGTGCTGCGGCGCTGGCCGGAAAGCTCCAGAATGATCTGTCCATCCTTCATCATAATGGTGCGGTTGCCCAGCTGGAGGGCGGATTGGACATTGTGAGTGATCATCAGGCAGGTGATGGCGTTTTCCGCCACGATCTGCCGGGTGAGCTTCAGCACCTTTTCCGCCGTTGCCGGATCAAGAGCGGCGGTGTGCTCATCCAGCAGCAGCAGCTTGGGGGTGACCAGGGTGGCCATCAGCAATGTCAATGCCTGACGCTGGCCGCCGGAGAGAAGACCCACCACCGTATTCATCCGATCCTCCAGTCCCAGCCCTAATTGGGACAGCTTCTCCCGGAATTCCTTTCGCTCTGCTGCGGAAACCATGGAAAAGGGGGAACGGGCTTTGGAGGCACGGAGGTAGGCCAGGGCCAGGTTTTCCTCAATGGTCATGTTGGGGGCGGTGCCCTTCAGGGGGTCCTGGAACATCCGGCCGATGAATTTGCTCCGCTTGTAGTCCGGCAGCCGGGTGATGTCCATTCCGTCCAGGATCACCTGACCGGAATCCGGCTGAAAGGTTCCGGCGATGGCGTTGAACATGGTGGATTTGCCCGCGCCGTTGGAGCCCAGCACGGTGACAAAGTCCCCCGGGGCCAAATGGAGGCTTAAATCGTTCAGCGCCCGCTTTTCGTTTACGGTTCCGGGGGCAAAGGTTTTGAAGAGATGGTTCAGAGTCAGCATTTTGCTTTGCCTCCTTTTTTGATCTGGATGGCAGGTAGACCGATGGCCAGCGCCACGATCATGGCGGAAATCAGCTTCAAGCATTCGCTGGGCAGATCCAGCCGCAGGGCCACGGCGATGATAAACCGGTAGATGATGGAACCCACAATGGCCCCCACTGCCTTGATCCAGATTTTTCCCTTGGGCAGCAGCGCCTCGCCGATGATCAAAGAGGCCAGACCGATGATGACCATGCCGCTGCCCAGGTTGATGTCGGCAGTCTTCTGGTATTGCGCCAGCAGCGCACCGGACAGGGCGGTGCAGGCGTTGGCAATGCAAAGTCCGACTGTGATGGTAAAGGAGGTGTTGATGGAGCTGGCCCGCACCATGTCCGGGTTGTCTCCGGTGGCCCGGATGGACAGACCCAGCCGGGTTTTCAGAAACAGCACCATGAGGAGCGCCGCCAGAGCGGTGACGATCACCGCAGGAATGAGCCGGTAGTAGGCGCCGAGGTACGGCTTGAGGATGGAAAACAGAGTGGTTTTTTTCAGCAGACTGACGTTGGAGGAAAAGCCCATCACCGCCAGATTCACGGTGTACAGTCCGGTGTCGGTGATGATGCCTGCCAGAATGGAGGGGATTCGGAATTTGGTTTGCAGGAGGGCAGTGATGAAGCCCGCTGCCGACCCGGCCAGCATGGCAGCGGGGAAGGCCAAAAAGGGATGCCCTGCCAGGGCCAGCGTGGCGGAAATCGCACAGCCAAGGGTGAAAGCACCGTTGGTGGTCATATCAGCGATGTTCAGCACCCGAAAGCTGAGAAACAGCGCCAGAGCCACCAGCGAGTAGATGCACCCCAATTCCAGGGCGCTGATCACAACGGCAGTTGAAAACATGGGAATTCTCCTTTTAAATCGCGTTTTTTCAGTTCAAAGGTATGCGTGCTGCCTGCGTCGACTGACGCAGGCAGCAGGGGGAGGATACACATGAAGTGGAATCTATCTTGTAATGGATACGGGCTTACTCTTCGCTGGTGACCACTTCCACCACGGTGTTGGCCATCTCGCGGAACACGGAGTAGTCAATGCCCAATGTTTCGGCGGTCTCGGTATTGACGGTGATGATGCCGCCGTCCATGACCTTGTATTCAGGGATTTCACCGCCCAGCAGAATGTCCACGGCCATCTCGGCGGTGTAGGCGCCCAGCTCGGTGTAGTTGACGCCGCAGGTGGTGAAGGCGCCGCAGGCCACGAAGGAATCCGCACCGGTGTAGTGGGCGATGCCGGCCTCATTCAGGATCTCGGCAACAGCGCTTTCCGCAGCCATTACCACATTGTCGGTGGGGGTGAACACCACATCGCAGCGGCCAACCAGGCTGGCAGCGGCGGTGAGGATCTCGTCGGTGGTGTTGCCGGTCTTTTCTACATAGGCGATGCCCTTTTCATCCAGGTATTCTTTGGCCTGGGCAATGGGAGTCAGGGAGTTGGTTTCGGAGTTGGAGTACAGCAGTCCCACGGTCTTCACATCGGGCTGGGCCGCGAAGATCATGTCCATGATGAAAGGGGTGTTCAGCGCGTCGGAGGTGCCGGTGACGTTGGAAATACCGGTGAGCCCGGAGGACTCGGGGTCGGAAATGGCGGCGTAGATCACGGGAGTCTGGGTTTCTTCGGTGGCGGTGGCCATGCAGATGGCAGCCAGGGTGGCGATGGGGATGATGGCGTCGTAGCCGTCGTCCACCACCTGAGCGCCGATCTGGTTCAGCACGGTGTTGTCGTTCTGTCCGTGGAAGTCCTTTACTTCAACGGAGAAGCCCTTTTCCTCGGCCAGCTCCTTCAGCCGGGCGTCGCAGGCGACCCGGATCTCATCCAGGGAGGGGTGATCCAGCTGCTGTACGATTGCGATTTTGAAGCTCTGCTCTTCAGCAAAGGCGGAAACGGAAAGCATGGAAACGGCCATCACGGCGACGAGAATCAAACTAATAAGCTTTTTCATAATAATTACTCCTTAAAATGATTTGATCGTTTGTTGGTGTCAGGACGGAATCAGGTTTCCTGTCGCCATCGTCTGCCGGGATTTTTCATAAGATTACCTCCTTGGGAAATAAAAAATGCCCTCATTCCCTATCACAGGGAACAAGGACAGAATTCATATTCTGCGGTACCACCTTGTTTGCCGCCGAAGCAGCCACCTCATGCAGATGCTAACACATCCACTGCCTCATAACGCTGGCAATGCGTCAGAAGATACTAAGGACGAGCCCGTTCCCTCTGCCCTCGACGGCCCATTTGCCAACCCGCTTTTCGCTCCACTCTCAGCTTTGCGGAACTCTCTGTGGATGCGCTGATGACTTTACTTCCGTCTCATCGGTTTCCTATTTATGATATGCTTACTATACCGTTTTCGTGTCCATTTGTCAAGCACTTTTTTTCACATTGGACGTACAATTTTAAAAACCTCCAAGGCCATGGGGCCTTGGAGGCTGAGGGGATCACTTATTTTCCATTTCTTTCAGGGCGTCCTTGCGGCTGAAGTTGGCGCGGCCCTTTTCGTCGAAGCCCATGAACTTCACATAGGTCATGTCGCCCAGGTTCAGAACGTCTTCTACCTTTTCCACCCGGCGGTTTTCCAGCTTGGAAATGTGAATCATGCCGTCGTGGCCGGGAGCGATCTCCACAAAGGCGCCGATGGGCAGGATGCGAACCACCTTGCCGTAGTAGATCTTGCCCACCTCAGGCACGAAGCAGATGTCGTCCACCATCTTCTTGGCGGCGTAGGCAGCGGCGGAATCCACAGCGGAAATGAACACGGAGCCGTCTTCGTCGATGTCCACCTTGGCGCCGGTGTCGGCACAGATCTTCTGGATGGTCTTTCCGCCGGAGCCGATGACCTCCCGGATCTTATCCACGGGGATTTTCAGGCTGAGCATTTTGGGGGCGAACTCGGACACCTCGGCACGGGGCTCGGCGATGCAGGGCAGCATGATCTCACTGAGGATCTCCAGCCGGGCCTTGCGGCAGCGCTCCAGAGCGTCGGCGATGATCTCCATGGTCAGGCCCTTGTTCTTCAGGTCCATCTGGATGGCGGTGATGCCCTCGGTGGTGCCGGCCACCTTGAAGTCCATCTCACCGTGGAAGTCCTCCACGCCCTGAATGTCGGTAAAGGTTCTCCACTCGCCGGTCTCCTGGTCGGAGATCAGGCCGCAGGAGATGCCTGCCACAGGCCGCTTGATGGGCACACCGGCGTCCATCAGTGCCAGGGTGGAGCCGCAGATGGAGCCCTGGGAGGTGGAGCCGTTGGAGCTGAGCACCTCGCTGACCACCCGGATGGCGTAGGGGAACTCCTCCACGCTGGGAATCACAGGCAGCAGGGCCTTCTCGGCCAAAGCGCCGTGACCGATTTCCCGACGGCTGGTGGACCGGGCAGCCCGAGCCTCGCCGGTGGAGTAGGCGGGGAAATTGTAGTGGTGGATATAGCGCTTGGTCTCTTCGGAGTAGATGGTGTCCAGCTTCTGGGCGGCGGACAGTGTGTTCAGGGTGCAGATGGAGAGCACCTGGGTCTGGCCGCGGGTGAACAGGCCGGAGCCGTGAACCCGGGGCAGTACACCAACCTCAGCGGCCAAGGGACGAATCTCGTCCATGCCGCGGCCGTCCACACGCTTGCCCTGGAGCAGCCACTTCTTGACCACCTTTTTCTGCATCTTGTACAGGCAGACCTCGATGTGGGTCTCAAAGTCCTCGTATTTCTCGCCGAACTTCTCCTGGAAGTCCAGCCGGGCAGCAGTGAGCCGTTCCTCCCGGACGTTCTTATCGGGGGTGTCCAGGGCGTACTCAATCTGGTTCAGCCCGTAGGCCATCAGATCATCCAGCAGCTCGTGGTTCACGGCGGCCTTTTCAAAGGTGAACTTGGGCTTGCCGATCTCGGCCACGATGCCGTTGATGAATTTCACGATCTCCATATTGGTCTCGTGGGCAATGCGGATGGCTTCCAGCACCACGGCCTCGGGGGCCTCGTTGGCCTCGGTCTCGATCATGACCACCTTTTCAAAGGTGGAGGAGATGCACACGAAGCAGTCGGAGGCTTCCCGCTCCTCGGTGGAGGGGTTGACGATATAGCGGCCGTTCAGGTGGCACACGTTGGTGGTGGCCACGGGCCCGTTCCAGGGCACATCGGAGGAAGCGATGGCGATGGAAGCGCCCAGGGAAGCCACGATCTCCACAGGGTTGTCGTAGTCATTGGCCATGACGGTGCAGGTGACCACGGTGTCGTTCCGCAGCTCCTCGTCGAAGAGGGGACGCATGGGCCGGTCGATGATGCGGCTGTTCAGAATGCCCCGCTCGCTAGGCTTGCCCTCTCTGCGGTTGAAGGAGCCGGGAATGCGGCCCACGGAGTACATCCGCTCTTCAAACTCGATGGTCAGGGGAAAATAGTCGATGCCCGCCTTGGGGATGGGGTTGGCGGTGCAGGTGGTGAGCACCACGGTGTCGCCGTAGCGGCAG
>JAXECZ010000175.1:0-2433 GCA_034104845.1 Faecousia sp.
CGCCGTGGCCATGTACCGGCTGCCCACCCACGACCCGGTGCGGCACATCTCCATCATTCCCCGGGGCCGAAGCCTGGGCGCCACCTGGTCGCTGCCCAGTGAGGATTCCTCCAACCCCACGAGAAACGAGATGTACGAGCAGATCGTGGCCCTGCTGGGGGGACGGGTGGCGGAGGATCTCTTCCTGGGGGATATCTCCGTAGGCGCTTCCAACGACATTGAGCGGGCAACCAAGCTGGCTAAGGACATGGTGGCGCGCTACGGTATGAGCGAGAAAATCGGCACCGTCAGCTATCTGGACGATGGCGAGGTGTTCATTGGCCGGGACTATCAGACCACCAAGAGCTACTCCGAGCAGGTGGCGGGCACCATCGACCAGGAGGTGAAGATCCTCATCGACCGGGCCTATGCCCACTGCCGGAAAATCCTCACGGACAACAGCGAGAAGCTCAACGCCCTGGCGGATTACCTGCTGCAAAACGAATCCATCACCGGTGCACAGTTTGCCGATTTGATGGAGGGACGGGAGATCGGAGCGGCCTCCAAAACCTCCCTCACCGACGGCTTTGAGGAAGAATCCTCCCAGCCTGAGACAGAAGAATGAGAAAACCGTAAAAACCGATGTGGACTCCATGCGTCCCCATCGGTTTTTTCTTGGGCTATTGGTGCCACAGGTACTGCTCCCAGGGCTTTTTGGAATTGGCGTCCAGCTGGAACACCTGCCGGAAGCCCAGGCAGAGGGTTCGCAGCTTGTTTTGCAGCCGCACGGAGAGAAACAGCTCCCGGTTTCCCAACTCCATGGCGGCGCAGAGCAGCCCCACCCGGTCGGCAGTGGGACTTTCCAGACTGTCGGCATCGACAAAGGCGGTTTCGTCCCAGTCCGTCTGCCCATAGGCAAAGCCGGGAGGATTCAGGCTGTCCCACCGGTCCAGCGCGTTGGATCTCATCAGCAGCTGCCGCTCAAAAAGGGGCATCAGGGCCTGCAGCACCCCTCGCTGGAGATCTTCCGAGGCAGCAATCAGCAGATAACAGTCCCGTCCGCTCCAAAATTGCAGCCCCAGCTGCTCCGTTCCCTCGAATTCCATCCGCCGCACCGGGCACAGATAGACCCGGCCGCAGCCGGAAAAGGCGGCCTGAATCATCTCCTTTGGGAATTTCCCCAGGACGGCCTCGACTCCCGAAAGGGTATCCAAAATGGGCAGGCTCACATACTCCGCCTCCACCTGGATGTTCGCGGGAACCGCCGGGAGAACGGCCTCGTTCAGCAGAAGCTCCAGGCCATATTGCGTTTCCAGATAGCTCCCCCGCTGGCGGCATTGGTTCAGCCCCTTTTCGTCGGGCTGCTCCCGGGTATAGAGGGCTGTGATGGTGATTCGGCTGTCCGCTGCCGCCTTCCAGGTTGGCTCCCACTGCCAGAGGCATTGCTCCGAGGTAAAGAAGATCCGGCCATCCTCCGTGGCCCAGGCAGCGGAAATCTCCTTTTCCGGGGCAAATGCCATTTCCGCCAGAACCTTGCCGGTGCTGAGATCGTAAATTGCCAAACTCCCGTCCTCCCGCCGCACCAGGGCCCCGTTTCGCTCCGGCAGAAATGTGAGGAATCTCCACCCCTGGGGCAGGGGGAGCATGGTTTGCCCCAGATAGAGGCAGTCCCAGCTGCCGCACCGGGCACAGACCAGGCTTCGGCTGCCCCATTCTCCAAGACCTGTGACGGTGGAGGCGGTGTAGGCCAGACTGCCGTCGTCCATGTTCAAAAGCAGGCTGCCGCAGACGATGAGCCCTTGATTTTCCAGCAGCCCGGTGAGCGCCAGGTCTTCCTGCTGCCGCAGGGTGCGGTGGATACCGGTTTCGGTGGACAGCTCCATGAGGGCATAGCCGGTGCAGTAGTAAACCCGGCTGCCATCGGCGTTTGCCAGGGGAGTGCCCCGGCAGTCCGGCAGGGGAAAGCTGGCGCTTACCGTCAGCTCCGGGGAGAAGAGCAGCACCTTGCTCTCCTCCCGGTCGTAGCAGCAGACAGTGTTTTTTCCCGGCAGCAGCACCGAGGAGGCGGATACCTCTGCCCGGGCGGCGACGGAAAGGCTCTTTCCCCGGCAGCGCAGCAGCTGGGCGGAGGAATCCTCCGGGTGAAGCACCAGCAGATCATTGCCATATGTAAAAAAACGACAATCCGCGGCATCCAGGGGATAGCATCGCAAATTGTCGTTTTCTGTTTCTTTTGTGGGGCTCAGCCGGAATTCTTTGGATGGCGCTGCCGGGCCGCAGCCAATCAGCAGCAGGCACAGCAGCAGTGCGGGCAGGATTCGTTTCATCATTGCCTCCTGGACAGGGTGTAGTCGTCACCCTGGCGATAGTAGGGACAATGCCGGCTCCGGGAGGTGGAAATGCGGTACACCTCGTCCTCGTCCAAATCCATCATACAGAACCAGCAATCGTACT
>JAXECZ010000186.1:0-5845 GCA_034104845.1 Faecousia sp.
GGAAATACCATTAAGCAATGCCACAGGACCCACTTATGCATACAAGTATCCTCAAACGGCAATACATTTTACATCCCTCTCAGAAACAACCTTGGTCCGGATGTACGGAAATTTGGCCGTATCGGGCATTCCGTTCCGGCAGATGGAAGACCAAAGGCCGGCATTGACTACCGATATGCACTGATTGTGAATGATGCCAGCTACATTGAAATCCCCACGGTGCAGCGCATCCCGAATAGTCAATACCAGAAGCTCCTTGCTGATATTTCAGCCATTGAAACTGAGTTTAACCACTATTTATCAGGCTTCATAAAAGCTGCCAGGAAAAACCGCATTGAAAGGGAGGCACTGTTCAGAGAATCCTCTCTTGTTAATTTCCCAGGTGAACTGGGCGTGACTGGCGACTGATCGCGCGAAATCAAAAATATTTTTTGATAAAGTGTAGAAAAAACAGAAATGTCATGTTACAATGTCTGTGGCTTTTCACCAAACGCATACTCTTCCAACGGACGGATGGAGGTTCCGATATGACATACAACTCCGATGAACTGGTTCAGTACCTTTCCCTTGCCAATCTCACGCAGCTGCGCTACGAGATTGACGCCGACGCCCTTGAAATATTTCAGCTCAGCCCCGGCGGAAAACGGGTCCTGTACGAGGGCAGCCTGTCCAAATGGCGGGAATGCGGCCAGGAAGGCGGGGGGCGTTCCGAAAAAGAGGAGGCGCTCCTCCGGGACATCCGGCAGGGAACGGCGTCCTTCCAGTATGAATTCCGGGTGAAGGATGCCCAGTATACCGTCCGCTGCAAAACCGAAAGTGACCCCTCCGGCAGACGGGTCTGCTACGGCGTTTGGGAGCGCCTGGGTGCTCCCTCCGAGATCAGCTTCCGGCAGGAAGCGGACAAGGATGCCATGCTGGACATGCTGAATAAAAGGGCCATCATCGAATACGCCAAGCAGCGGCTCAGCCACCCGGAGCTGACCTCCTATCTGGTGATTCTGGATTTGGATAATTTTAAGATGGTGAACGACACCTACGGCCACATGTTCGGAGATACGGTGCTGGTTGCCTTTACGGAGATCATCAACAAGGCAATGGGAAACCACGGCGTTGTGGGCAGGCTGGGAGGCGATGAGATCCTCATCGTCACGAACGGTATCCAAAACAAGGCGGCGCTTCGGCCTTTCCTCCGGGAGATCCGCACCAACATGGAGCTTGCCTACAAGGGGAAGCTGGATGGCATCTCCCTGACCTGCTCCATTGGCGCGGCAGCCTATCCTGTGCACGCCTCGTCCTACGAGCAGACCATGGCCCTGGCGGATAAGATGCTTTATCTGGCTAAGGACAAGGGGCGCAACCGCTACCTGATCTATACGCCGGAGCTGCATCAGGATTATGTCAACAGCAGCCAGCAGGTCGCCCCTGGAAAAAAGAAGCCCATCAAGCAATATAACAACATCGGGATCTTGCAGTATATGCTGTCGGAATACCTGGTGAAGCAAGCCAGCTGCAACGACTATGTGTTTGAGCAGATCGGAAGGTCTTTCCGCCTGAGCGAGGTTCTTTGCATTTACAGCCGCGGTGCCATCGGTTTCCGCTGGAGCGAAGATGGAGAGGGGCTGCGGGCAGAAGACATGGACTTTTTGGATGTGGACGATCCGTTCCTGGATCAGGTGGATGAAAACAGCCTATACCTGATGGATGGCAGATTCCAGCTTCAGGACAGCTTCCCTCAGCTGTATGAAAAGCTGGCCGCCCGGAAAATCGAATCCGCCATTTTCTATCGGATGATGAAAAACGGCAAGCCAGACGGCTATGTGCTGTTTGCAAAGCATCACCAGCGGCAAAAATGGTCCGAATACGAGGCCATCGCCCTGGCTGTGGCCGCAAAAATATTTGAAATCGCCAGCATTGGATAACACAGTGATACAAAAATCAGGAAAGAGGCACACAGCTTCTTTCCTGATTTTCTATTTATGCTTCTTGGGAATACCCGGCAGCCTGAATGGAGCCCATTTCGGTGGTGAAAGCGAGAACGGAGGTTTCCCGCGCATCCTCGGTGAAGGCATAGGCCAGTGCAGGCAGCGTCATGGCTCCCTTTCCACAAGGAAGCTGACTGGGGGATCGGACAGGTTCCATTTTCACCTGGATTCAAATGTTCAAATCGCTCTTCCCGCCAGGAACACCCGTTTCTCGGTGTAATCCCGGCTGCACACGATGAAATCGGCCGCCTTTCCCTCCGCAATGGAGCCCACTTCCTTTTCTGCGGAGATGGCGCAGGCGGGGTTCCAGGTGGCAGCGCGGACGGCGTCCTCCTCTTTGATGCCCCAGCGGAGCACATTGGTAAGGCACCCCCAGAGATTGGCGGCGGAACAGGCAATGGTGCCGTCCTCCAATCGTCCGACTCCATCCCGGAGCCAGGCCGTCTGGCCGCCCAGGCTGAATTGGCTGCCCTCCGGCAGGCCGGCGCAGCGTCCGGAATCGGAAACCAAAATCATCCGCTCTCCGCCGAACATGGAGAAGGCCAAACGAACAGCGGCGGGGTGGATGTGGAAGCCGTCGCAGATGATTTCCGCCCGAACGCCGGGGTTCTCCACAGCGGCGGGAATCACTCCCGGATTCCGGTGGTTGATGCCGGGCATAGCGTTGTACAAATGGGTCAGGTGGGTGGCTCCGGCATCGAAAACGGCCTTGGCGTGTTGGTAATCCGAGTCGGTATGGGCCACGGAAACCGTGCAGAGCTTGCTGGCCTTTTCGGTAAATTCCACCGCACCGGGCAGCTCGGGAGCAATGTCCACAATGGAAATCAGTCCGCCGCAGCTGTCATACAGCTTTTGGAACCCCTCAAAATCCGGATTTTTCAGATAGTCCGGGTTCTGGGCTCCCCGTTTTTTGTAGGAGAAATAGGGCCCCTCCATCTGGATGCCCCGGAGCACTGCGGCATCGGCAGGCTGCTCCCGGGTCAGGCGCTGGGCAGTGGAGAAGGCAGCTTCCAGCACGTCATAGGGAAGCGTCATGGAGGCGGGGGCAAAGGAGGTCACGCCGCACCTGGCAAAGTAGCGCGCCATGGCCGTCAAGCCCTCATAATCCCCATCGGAAAAATCCGCCCCGTAATTGCCGTGGCTGTGGATGTCTATCAGGCCAGGAATCACGGTGGCCCCGCCCAAATCCACGGCAGCGGCGCCTATTCTCTCCGGTAGAACCTTGCCGAAGCGGCCGTCCTTCACCTCAAAGGCACCCAGGCGAAACCGGAAATCCTGGCAGAATATTCTGGCATTGCAATAATACATGGAGCATCTCTCCTTTCCGAAATCGACGCCGTGGCTGTTGGAGCCGCCGGAGCAGACATTCTTTCTCGTGATGCCTCTTTCCGGATCATCGTATTTCAGGCAGGGAAGCCGCGATGGCAGACTGACCAACCCGGCGGAACTTCTCATCCGGCAGCGCCACACGAATCTTTTCGGCCAGCTCCGGATACTCGCTTCTCATCACCTGGTTATAGGTCTCCAGCAGCAGGTCGCCGCCCTTGCCGGACATGACCCGGCCCAGCAGCAGGACATGCTGGAAGCCATAGAAATCATAATAAAGGGCAATGCCGTGGGCGAGGTAGGCGCCAATGCTGCGATAGATGGCGGCAGCCCGGGGATCGTCCTGCTCCATCAGCGCCTGAACCTTTTTCAGCTTCTCGGCGGGAGACAGGCTCTCCTCCAATTCGATTCCGGCGGCGGGGGCCAGCTTGATCACCGCATCCTGAGAGAAATACTTGCAGCCCACGCCCATGTCCCCCGACCACTCGTCCCGCATGGCCTTGGGGGAAGCGTCCACCGGGCAGAAGGCCAGCTCGTTCAGCCAGCCGGTGATGCAGCCGTTTCCATCTACGAAGCCCACAGCCTCGCTGGTGCCCATGGCAATGCCCAGCATATTGTTCTCTCCCAGGCTGATGGCACCGGCCAGGGCGGAAACATCACCGTCATTGACCACGCTATAGGGCACCTTGCCGAAGGTGTCGGTGATGGCCCGGATGTAGATATCCTTTACCTTCTTGTCATACAGCTCCTTGGGCACCTTCAAAAACAAGGAAGCGCTCATGGTGCGGTTGTTGATGAACACACCGGCGGAGGAAACACCCACCGCATCCACCCGGGGCAAGTGCGCCGCAGCGGATTTCAGGGCGGAAACGATGCCGTCATAGTGATAATCCGGGTCGGAATTGGTCTTAGGGAACCAGACCACTTCCTCGGAATAGACGGTTTCTCCGTCGATCACCGCTGAGACCTTCCGGTCAGAGCCGCCAGCATCAAAACCGATGCGGCAGCCGCCGAAATGGCCGCCGATCTTCTGAGGCGTATCCTTGCTCTCAGGCACCTGATCCACCAGCAGCACCTGGAGAGGATGCTCGAACACATTGCTCATGAAGCCCCAGTCGAACGCCTGCTTGCCTCCGACGCGGTAGATATCCCGCAGGTAATGGTAGATGGTTTCATCCCCGCTGACGTAAATGCGAAAGCCGCCTTTCATCCACAGGACAAATTTGACCAGGCGGTCGATGTAGAAGCAGTCTGCGGTCTCCATGTCCTTGGTGCCATGGATGAAGGTATGGTAGCTGGCCATTTCCCCCTTTGCCCGCTCCACAGCAATGGAAACCGGTTTTTTGGCCGTGGCGAGAAAGGCCTTGTTGTATAGATGCAGAGGAATAAACTCCGGGTCCAGCTCCGGGCTGTTTTTGATATTGATGTTTACACCGAGAAAATTCATAACATCCCCACCTCTTTTGTCATTTTTGGGTATAGCCGCATTGTAGCATGAAAAAATGCCTCTGTCACTAGCTTTTCAGAAATTCTACCCGAATCCACAATGGGATAATTCTGCTATTGAAATTGGTAAAAGAAATGCCTTGCAAAGCAGGTGAGGTTTGGCAATATGAACAAAGGCAGACGATACTCCGGGCGAAAAATCCGATACCCTTTACGAAAGCCAAACAGAGGCCGCCCGGCGGGCAGCCTCTGTTTAACTTTGGGGATATCAGGTACCAAGGTAGGCAGCTTTGACGGCCTCGTTGGTCAGAAGCTCCTGGCCGCTGCCCGTGAGGGTGATCCGGCCGGTTTCCATTACATAGCCCATATCGGCAGTCTTCAGGGCCATGTTGGCGTTCTGCTCAATGAGCAGCACCGTCACGCCCTGCTTGTTGATCTCCTTGATGATGTCAAAAATGCCCTTGACGATAATGGGGGCCAAGCCCAAAGAGGGCTCATCCATCATGATCAATTTGGGACGGCTCATCAACGCCCGTCCCACTGCCAGCATCTGCTGCTCGCCGCCGGACAGGGTGCCTCCCGCCTGCCAGGATCGCTCCTTCAGCCGGGGAAACAGGTCAAATACCCAGTTTAAATCCTGGCTTAAATCGTCTTTACGGAGATAGGCCCCGATTTTTAGATTTTCCAGCACGGTCATATCCGGGAAAATCCGCCGTCCCTCCGGCACCAGCGTGATGCCCCGGGATACGATCAGATTGGAATCCTTGCCGGTGATGTCTTCTCCCAGGAAAGAAATGCTGCCGGCGCTGGGCTTCACCAAACCGGCGATGGCCCGGAGGGTGGAGCTTTTTCCTGCACCGTTGGCACCGATGAGGGTGACAATTTCTCCCTCGGGCACATCCAGGCTGATGCCCTTGACGGCCTCAATGCCGCCATAGTGAACCTGCAGATCCCGAATCTCCAGAATATTACGCATCCTCCGTCACCCCCAGATAGGCCTCGATGACCCGCTTGTTCTTCTGTACCTCCTTGGGTACGCCCCGGGCAATCTCACTGCCGAAATCAATGACATAAATATAGTCGGAAATCTT
>JAXECZ010000075.1:0-4561 GCA_034104845.1 Faecousia sp.
ACGAATACCCGGTCGCCGGGGCTTTCCAGGATGGAAGCCAGATTCTCAGCGGTGGCAGCCTCCGGATAATCATATCCAAGAGCCTCCCGGCTTAACCGGGTGATGGCAGGGGCGTGGGAGATGTCTGCAATTTGAATGTCAGTAGTCATGAAAGCCTCCGTTCAGGTTCTTTTAAACTGCTTTTCAATCTGCTTTTTGCTTAAAGAAATGCAGATGGGTCTGCCGTGGGGGCAGTATTTCAGGTCGTCTCTTTTCATGACCTCCTTGACGATGGCCAGAAGCTCCTGTTCGTCGCTGACCCATCCGGCCTTGATGGCGGCCTTGCAGGCCACGGTATGTAATAGCTCATCCCGGACAGTGTCCTTGTGCTCCCGCCGGCCGTTCAGCAGGTTGGCAGAGAGAGCTTCCACCGCCTGGGCGGCATCGTCGGGGCTTAAATCCATGGGAATCTGCCGCAGAAGCAGGGTATTCTCCCCGAACTCCTCCATTTCAAAGCCCAATTCCTCCAGCATATCCCTGTTTGCCAGCAGCTCGGCGGCGGCTGTGGGATTGAGCCGCACCGGGATGGGAGAGAGAAGCTGCTGGCCGGAGATGGCCTCCTGGTTGGCCTTTAATTTCTCAAATAATATCCGCTCGTGGGCGGCGTGTTTATCGATGAGAAAGGCCTCTTCCCCCTGCTCCACCAGAATGTAGCTGCGGTACAATTCCCCCACCATCCGCCACTGGGGCTGGCTGGGAAGCTCTATTTTCTCCTGTACCGGCTCCGGAGCGGGCTCCGCCATGGGCTTCGGTTCCGGCTTCGGGGGAGCGGCCTGGGGCTTCGCTGACTCCGGGGGACGGGGGACGGAGATTTCCATTCCCGGGAGCATCACCGGGGAATGGAGGACGGGCGGCTCCTTTGCCTCCTGCCGCACCAGCCTTGCCGTGGCGGCTGCGGCCTCCTGCCTGGGCTTCGGAGCATCCGAAAGGGCGGCGGAAAAGGTTTTGAATTCCGCCGGGGTCATGGTGCGGTAAAAATCCTGCCTGGGAGCGGCGGCCTTGGTATTATGCTCCGTCTGGGCAGGCGCTTGGGCAGGCTGCACCGGCTGGGCCTCTGCCTTGGGAGGCTGGGGAAACCGGAGGCTGGGCCGGTCCGGAGTTTTGTTCAGCGCCGCCAGAACGCCGTAGTGCACACAGTCGAAGGCGGTTTTCTCGTTTAAGAATTTCACCTCGGTTTTTGCCGGGTGTACGTTCACATCCACTGCCGTGGCGGGCAGCTCCAGATGGAGGACGCAGGCGGGGAATTTGCCCACCATCAGCTGATTCCGATAGGCCTCCTCCAGGGCGGAGATGAGCAGCCGGGATTTGACCGGCCGGTTGTTGACAAAAAAGGTTTGCAGATTCCGGCTGGGCCGGGCCTGGGTGGGCTTGGATACATAGCCCGTCAGCTGGTAGCCGTCCCATTTGCTCTGCACCTGGGCCATGTCGGCGAATTCCCGGCCATACACGCAGTATACCGCCGATTGCAGGGAGCCGCCGGGGGTGGAGAGCACCTGCTTGCCGTCCCGGAGAAAGGAAATGCTCACCTGGGGATGGGCCAGGGCCTGCAGCTGCACCGCGGCGGTTACCCGGCTGCCCTCCACGGAATCGGATTTCATAAATTTCATCCGGGCGGGGGTGTTGTAGAACAGGTCCCTGACGATGATGGTGGTGCCCTCGGGGCAGCCGGCCTCGGATTCCTCTGTGATTTTCCCGGCGTCCAGGTGCAAGCTGGTGCCGGAAAGGCTCCCGGATGGCTTGGTCATCAGGTCGATCCGGCTGACGGAGGCGATGGCGGCCAGTGCTTCCCCTCGGAAGCCCATGGTGGAGATGGCGGCTAAGTCCTCGGCGGTGCGGAGCTTGGAGGTGGCGTGGCGGAGGAAAGCGGTTCGGGCATCCTCCGGGGCCATGCCGCAGCCGTTGTCCGTCACCCGGAGAAAGGTCATGCCGCCGTCCCGGATCTCCACGGTGATCTTGCTGGCACCGGCGTCCACGGCGTTTTCCAGCAGCTCCTTGACCACGCTGGCCGGACGCTCCACCACCTCACCGGCGGCAATCAGATTGGCAATATGGGTGGGAAGCTGAATGATGGATGGCATGAGATCACCTCAGGAAAGAATTTGCACCATACTCACGGCGTTGATGATGGCGTGAACCACAATGGGGGCGGTGAGGCTGCCGGTTTTGTCAAAGCTCCAGGCCAGAATCAGCCCCACGGGAAGGTACTGCACCAGGCTGAGAAGAAACTGCTCTGCCGTGCAGCTGCCCAGAAAGCCCAAAAGATGGATCAGCCCGAAGCAAAGGGCCGAGAGCACATAGGCACCCCAGCGGCTTTTGTCCCGCAGCTGCTGAAACAGCAGGCATCGGAAGAGGGTCTCCTCCTCCACGGGGGCCAGCAGCACCGTGGTAATGCCGGTGAGCAGCCACTGCTGCCGGGTCATTGCCTGGATGACCTGGTTGTTCCGGTTGACAAACTCCGGCTGCACCAGCAGGATCGTCCGGGTAACGGCCCAGAGAGAAAAATAGTGGGCGATAAGAGCCAGCAGGCAGACAATGCTCAATTGCCCCGGCTTCCGAAGTGAGCGCCGGAGGCTGCACAGCAGAGGTCTGCGGAAAATCAGAAGAACACCCAGGGAAAGGAGCAGATGATAGAAAAAATTGGAAAAGGCGTCGCCGCAGCCGGACAGCAGCCGGATCACCAGCTGGGGCAGCAGCAGATAGCCAAAGGCGAAGAAGCACCAGCCCAGTCGGGTCTCCTGGGAAGAGGGGGTGATGGAAGTCTGCTCCATATCAGTCCAGCATTTTCCGGAGCTTATACAGCTCGTTCATGGCCTCGATGGGGGTGAGGGTCTCCACGGAGATGGCCTTTAAGGCATCGGCCACCTGCTGCCCGGTGAGGTCTGTCATGCTCACCTGGCCGTCGTCCTGCCGGGCGGGCCTGGGGATGGGGGCAGCGCCGCTTTCCAGCTCGGAAAGGATCTCTCTTGCCCGGCTGACCACGGCGCCGGGGAGTCCTGCCAGGTTGGCCACCTCGATGCCGTAGCTGTCGTCGGTGGCGCCGGGCACGATCTTTCGCAGGAAGATCATCTGCTCTCCCCGCTTTTTCACGGCGATGTTGTAGTTTTTCACATTGGGGAGCTTGTCCTCCATGGTGGACAGCTCATGGTAATGGGTGGCGAACAGGGCCTTGGCTCCCAGGCGCTTGGGGTTGGCCACATATTCCAGCACCGCCCGGGCGATGGCCATGCCGTCGTAGGTGGAGGTGCCCCGGCCAATTTCATCCAGAATCAGAAGACTGCGGCTGGTGGCGTATTTCAAAATGGAGGCCACCTCCGCCATCTCCACCATAAAGGTGGACTGTCCGGAGGCCAGATCGTCGCTGGCGCCGATTCTGGTGAACACGCGATCCACCAGACCGATGCGGGCGGCCTTGGCAGGGACGAAGGAGCCCATTTGGGCCATGAGCACGATCAGGGCGACCTGGCGCATATAGGTGGATTTGCCTGCCATGTTGGGGCCGGTGATGATGGCCACCTGATTGTCCTGGCTGCCCAGCTCCGTGCTGTTGGGCACGAAGAGGGAATCCTTCAGCATGGCCTCCACCACGGGATGACGGCCATCGGTGATGGAAATCTCCGGCCCCAGGCTGATTTCCGGGCGGCAGTAGCCCCGCTGCACCGCCACGGCGGCTAAAGAGCACAGGCAGTCCGCCACCGCCACGGCGGAGGCGGTGCGCTGCACCCGTTCGGCGCCCACGGCCAGGTGGTTGCGAAGCCGGGTAAACAGCTCGAATTCCAGGGCGTTCAGCCGGTCCTTGGCGGTGAGCACCTGGTTTTCCAGCTCCTTCAGCTCCTGGGTGATGTAGCGCTCGCAGTTGGCCAGGGTCTGCTTGCGGATGTAATGCTCCGGCACCTGGCCGGCAAAGGATTTGGATACTTCAATATAATAGCCAAATACCCGGTTGAAGCCCACCTTCAAGGTGCGGATGCCGGTTTTCTCCCGCTCCGAGGCCTCAATGGCGGCAATGGTGCCGGAGCCGCCCTCCATGATATCCCGGAGTTTATCTACCTCTTGATCGGCGCCCCGGCGGATGATGCCCCCCTCCCGCAGGGTCAGGGGAGGCTCCTCCACAATGGTTTTTTCAATGAGCTTTACATAATCCGTCATGGGGTCTATGAGGCTTTCCAGCTTTTTCAGCAGGGCGGTGCTTGCTTTCCCCAGCTGCTCCTTGATGGTGGGCAGGGAACGAAGTCCCCTGGCAAAGCCCAGCAGATCCCGGCAGTTCACGGTGCCGGTGACTGTCCGGGTGATGACCCGCTCCAGGTCAGTGACCTGCTTCAGGGCCTCTTCCAGCTCTCCCCGGATGATGGGATTTTCCACCAGCTCCTCCACCGCCGCCTGCCGCCGGGTGATCTCTCCCGGCTCCAGCAGGGGCTTTTCCAGCCAGCCCCGGAGCAGCCGCCCGCCCATGGGGGTCTGGGTTTTGTCCAGCACCCACAGCAGGGAGCCCTTTTTCTCCTTGGAGCGCATGGTTTCCGTCAGC
>JAXECZ010000104.1:0-6888 GCA_034104845.1 Faecousia sp.
GCAACCTGGCTGAGCACCATGCCTCCTGCCAAAAACATGGGCTGAAACAGGGCCTCCACATTTCCCGCGTCCTCGGCCCTGGCTTTCAGAATGGTGCCAGGTAAGATCCACTCCATATTGATGCCTCCTTTTGCTTCATGACATGATAATATCATATGGTCAAATGATTGTCAATAGCTAAGATATAATTTTTCTTATCGGTTTTTCAAAGCTCGAGATGTACATACCTGGTTCAGCGTTTTGCCTGGATTTGTTGAATGGGAAAGCCTCAAGCATTTTCACAGGGAATGCATTTATGCATTCCGCAGCCCTCCTGCTTCAAATTGGCGGGGTGAATGGTAAAACCTCAAAAAAGTCTTGGGATAAACCATTCAACAAACTGTGGAGGTTGACCATCTTTTTGGAACGGATAAATCCGTTCCCGAATTCTTAATTGGGTAAATAACCATTATGCTGGTTAAAACCGATAGACTTAATTTCAATTTGTTGAGGCAAAAAGATTGGCAGAACATTTTTTACTTGTCACAGTTTCCAATTTCTTTTCTAAGGGGGCTGCCATCTTTTTCGCTTTTCCCTCTTTACGGATTTGAAAAATTGTTGTAGAATAGTTTATCATCTGCCCAAAGGAGGAGCCGGATTTGAAATGCCTGAAATGCGGCCGGGAAACCGACCAGACTTTCTGCGAAAGCTGCCGGGAAGATATGGCCCGCTATCCGGTAAAGCCGGGCACCATCGTCCAGCTGCCCAAGGATCGGGCCTCCTCCTCCCCCCGGGATAATCGCAGCTGGCACAACGGCATCTCTATGGAGGAGCAGATCGCAGGCCAGAAGCGCACCATCCGCCGGTTGAGCCGGGTGATTGCTGTGCTGGCTTTGCTGTTGCTGGGCATGGGGGTAACGATGTTTCTGCTGCTTCGGGGAGGCGCCCAGCCAAAGCCGGGGCAGAACTATTCAGCTGTCACCAAACCCACCGAGGATCCCACTGTGCCCACCACTGGGCCGGATTCCAGCAGCTGAGCCGGTGCGTGTTCCCCGTGAAACGCACAGAATAGAAAATAATGCTGTTTCACGTGAAACAAAATGCAAGGGCAAAAGGGAGAGAGAAAATGGGTATCATCATAGCAGTGGTGAATCAAAAAGGCGGCGTGGGGAAAACCACCACCGCTGTCAATCTGGCAGCTGCACTGACGGAGCGAGGGCTTCGGGTGCTGGTCTGCGATTTTGATCCCCAGGCCAATGCCACCTCCGGACTGGGAGTGGATAAGCGCAAGGCAAAGCACACCAGCTATCATATGCTTATCGGCCAGTCCACCCCCCAACAGGCGGTGGTACACACCCAATATGCTGATGTGATCCCCTCCTCCGCAGACCTGGCGGGCGCCGGTGTGGAGCTCATCGGCATGGATCACCGGGAACGGCAGCTGCGGGAGGATTTAAATGCCCTGCGGGAGGCTTACGACCTGATTTTGATCGACTGCCCGCCCTCCTTGGAAATGCTCACCCTCAATGGCCTTGTCGCAGCCGATGGAATCCTGATTCCGGTGCAGTGCGAATACTATGCGCTGGAGGGGCTCAGCGACCTGATGGCTACCTTGAGAAGCGTCAAGCGGCGGCTGAATCCGGGGCTGGATATCTTTGGCGTGATTCTCACCATGTTCGATGGCCGAACCAATTTTTCCACCCAGGTGGCACAGGAGGTGCGCCGTCACTTCCCCGGAAAGGTATTCGCCACCTCCATTCCCAGGAACGTCCGACTGGCGGAGGCGCCCAGCCACGGTCTGCCCATCACCGCGTATGACCGCAGCAGCCGGGGCGCGGTGGCCTATCGGGATCTGGCGGAGGAAGTGGCGCGAAAATTAGGAAGGTAATTCCCTTGGCCCAAAACAGGAGTCAAGGCTGAAACAATGAGGAAAGGAAGTAACGATGGCATCTCAAAAAGGACTGGGCAAGGGTCTGGGAGCACTGCTGGGAGAATTTTCCGAACCGGCAGCGGAGGAAAGCGCCTATCGGATGCTGCCCCTGCACCGGGTGGAGCCAAATCCGGAACAGCCCAGACAGGATTTTGATGAAGAAGAACTGACGGCCCTTTCGGAATCCATCCGGCAGCACGGCATTCTCCAGCCGCTGACGGTGCGGGAGACGGGAGCCGGATACTATCAGATCATTGCCGGTGAGCGGCGCTGGCGGGCCGCGAGAATGGCGGAGCTGACTGAGGTTCCGGCCATTGTGGTGGAGGCCGACGACAAAAAGGCCATGGAGCTGGCGCTGATCGAGAATTTGCAGCGGCAGGACCTGAACAGCGTGGAGGAAGCCCTGGGCTACCGGTCCTTGATCGAGGAGTTTGGCCTGACCCAGGAGGAGGCTGCCAGCCGGGTGGGAAAATCCCGACCTGCGGTGACCAATTCCCTGAGACTTCTCAGCCTGGATGAAAAGGTGCTGGAAATCCTCCGCGCGGGCACCATCAGCGCCGGACATGCCAAGGCCATTTTAATGCTGAAATCCGGGAAAAAGCAGCAGGAGGCTGCCCAGAAAATCGCAAACCTGGGTCTGTCCGTCCGGCAGGCGGAGCTGCTGTGCAAGAACATGTCCCGGGAGCAGCCGCCGGTGAAGGAAACGCCGGTGTTGAAAGTGGATTATGTAAAGGAGTGCGAAAAATCCCTGAGCAAGCACCTGGGCCGGGGCGTGAAAATCGTCAACGGCAAGCGTAAGGGCCGGTTCGAATTGGAATTCTATGGCCAGGACGACCTGCAGAATCTGCTGGATGCCCTGATGAAATTACAGAAATAACCTTTATCAAAGGAGCTGGAACTATGTTAGACATTAAAAGAATCAAGGAAAATCCCGATGCCATCAAAGCCGGTCTCAAGGCCAAGGAGGTGGACTGCGATGCCATCATCGACCGCATTCTGGAGCTGGACGAGCAGCGCAGGGCTCTCATCGCCTCCACCGAGGAGCGGAAAGCCCACCAGAACAAGGTCTCCAAGGAAATCCCCCAGATGAAAAAGCAGGGCAAGGATGTGGCACCCCTCTTCGCCGAGATGGCGGAGCTGAAGGCAGGTATTGCCGCTGACGGGGAGAAGTTAGATGCTGTTCTGGCGGAGTATCGCACCTGCATGCTCAGCCTGCCCAATATGCCGGATCCGGATTTGCTCCCTGGCGGCAAGGAGAACAACCAGCCCCTGCGTTACTTCGGCGAGCCTCACAAATTTGATTTCGAGCCCAAGCATCATGTGGATCTGTGCAATGACCTGGGACTGATCGACTATGAGCGGGGCGTGAAGCTGGCCGGTGCCGGAAACTGGATGTACACCGGCATGGGTGCTCGCCTGGAGTGGGCCCTTCTGAACTACTTCATCGATACCCATATCGCCGACGGCTACGACTTTATTCTGCCGCCGCACATGCTGGAGTACCAGTGCGGAGAAACCGCCGGTCAGTTCCCCAAGTTTGCCGACGAGGTCTACAAGATCGCTAACCCCACCGACGACCGGATCCACTATATGCTTCCCACCGCCGAGGCGGCCCTTGCCTCCGTGTACCGGGATGAGATCCTCAGCGAGGCCGATCTGCCCAAGAAATTCTTTGCCTACACCCCCTGCTTCCGCCGGGAGGCCGGTTCCCACCGGGCGGACGAGCGGGGCATGGTTCGGGGCCACCAGTTCAACAAGGTGGAGATGTTCCAGTTCACCCGGCCCGAGGATTCCGACGCTGCCTTTGAAGAGCTTGTCACCAAGGCCGAGAATCTGGTGAAAGGCCTGGGCTTCCACTTCCGCACCGTGAAGCTGGCGGCCGGTGACTGCTCCGCCTCCATGGCCCGAACCTACGACATCGAGATCCAAATTCCCTCCATGAACGGCTATAAGGAGGTTTCCTCCGTGTCCAATGCCCGGGATTTCCAGGCCCGCCGGGGCAACATCCGCTTCCGCCGGGAAGCCACCGGAAAGCCCGAGTTTGTCCACACCCTCAACGGCTCCGGCCTGGCCACCTCCCGGATTTTCCCCGCCATGGTGGAGCAGAACCAGCGCGCTGACGGCTCCGTGGTGGTGCCCGAGGCGCTGAGAAAATACCTGGGCGGCCTGGAAGTCATTGAAAAGGTGAAGAAATAAGGATTTCTTTGAGATTTGGGGAGGCCCACGCTTCCCCGAAATATAAAACGAAAGGAAGTACATCACCATGAAAACCCCCAAGAAACCCGGCTGGTGGGATGAGTTCGTGGCCTTTGCCGTGAAAGGCAATGCCATGGCGCTGGCGGTTGGTACCATCATCGGCGCTGCCTTCTCCACCATCACCAAGTCCATCACCGACGACATCATCATGCCCGTTGTTGCCATCTTCATGGGCGGCATCGACTTCTCCGAGCTGAAAATCACCCTGCCCCGGCTCTTTGGCGAGGCACCGGTGGACGAGGCCGGAAATGCCATTGCCAACACCCTGAACTACGGCAATTTCATCGCTGCCGTGATCAACTTCCTGATTCTGGCCCTGG
The DNA here is from genome assembly GCA_034104845.1 of Faecousia sp. Classification (GTDB taxonomy): domain Bacteria; phylum Bacillota; class Clostridia; order Oscillospirales; family Oscillospiraceae; genus Faecousia. Next base: position 4,486 of record JAXECZ010000104.1, read on the forward strand.
TGGTGTTCTTCCTGGTCAAGGGCATCAACAGAATTGTCGATGCCGCCAAGAAAAAGGAAGAGCCTGCGCCTGAACCCGCCGCCCCCGCCGAGCCCGAGCCCACCAAGGAAGAGCTGCTGCTGGCTGAGATCCGGGACATCCTGAAAAAGCAATAACCCCTCCAACCTGGGAGCTTCGGCTTCCAGGTTCTTTTACGGCTGAGAGGCCGTGGGGAATAGCTCCTGAATGGGGGCGAACCGGTAGCCCATGTCCTCCCATCGGGTGAGCAGCTCATCCAGAATGGCCGCGTTGGTCTTGCTGGTAGAGTGAAGCAGCACCACGGCCCCGGGATGGATGCGGGGCAAAAGCTTGTTGAAGGCAGCCTGGGCCGTGGGCTGGTCGTCGTTTTTCCAATCCACATAAGCAAGACTCCAAAAGACGGTTTTGTAGCCCAGGCTCTTTGCCTGACGAAGATTTTCTTCGCTGTAAATCCCCTGAGGCGGACGGTAGAGCTTCTCCATGGACTCCCCCACTGTCTGCTCATACAGTCTTTCCAGATCCTCCAGCTCCTTTTGAAAAGCAGCAGGGTCGGAGATGCGGCTCATGTCGTAGTGGTGCATGGTGTGGTTGCCTACAGTGTGTCCCTCCGCCACCATCCGGCGCACCAGATCGGGATTTTTTTCCAGATAATTTCCCACCAAAAAGAAAGCGGCAGGGGCGTTGTGCTTTTTTAGAGCATCCAGAATCTGGGCTGTGCAGCCATTTTCGTAGCCTGCGTCAAAGGTAAGATAAATCACCTTTTCCGTGGTGTTCCCCAGGTAGGCGGCATCGTACTTCTGCAGCTGATCCACTCCGGCGCTGCCAATGGGGCTGGCGCCTTGCTCCCGAAAGCTCAGACCCCAGGAGCCGGTTTCCAGCATGGTGCCCCGGAGAACGCCCACCGCTGCCGCAGCTGCCAGAATAAGGGCAAAAGCCAAAATCATCCAATCCCGTTTTCCCATGAAAAATCCCCCTTTTGTCAGAAGTGTATGTGGCCGATGCAGGGGATATGTTTGGGAAAAAGGGGGATAATTTCGGTGAGGTGAAAAAGTTGATTTTATCCTATTTTCGCACACTGATTCTCTATCTGGTCTTGATTCTGGTGGTGCGGCTTATGGGCAAGCGGCAGATCGGAGAGATGGAACCGGCGGAGTTTGTGGTGACCATGCTGGTGGCCAACCTGGCAGCCATCCCCATGCAGGATGGGGGGATTCCCCTGTTTTCCGGGCTGATTCCCATTTTGGTGGTGCTGGGAATGGAGCTGGTGCTCTCCTGGGGCACTCTGCGGAGCCAGCGGTTTCGGAAAATACTCTGCGGTAAGCCCGTGCTTCTTATTGAAAACGGAAAAATACTCCAGGATAAGCTGCGGCAGACCCGCATTACCCTGGACGAGCTCATGGGCCACCTGCGGCAAAAGGATGTGCTGAATCCCCAGCAGGTGCAGTACGCCATTTTAGAGACCAACGGCACCCTGTCGGTGTTCCCCTACCCCGAGTTTGCTCCGGCTGCGGCCAAGGAGGCGGGAATCCAGGTGAAGCAGCTTCGGCTTCCGGTGACCATTGTGGAGGATGGGGTGCTGCTGAATGAAAACCTGGCCCTCTCCGGAAAGGATGCCGCCTGGGTGGAGAAGACCCTCCGGGATCGGAATACCAAGCTGGAGGACACCTTCCTGCTGGCGGTGGCGGGGCAGCAGATTCTGTTCATTGAAAAGGAGGAGGGCAAATGACCCGTTTTCGCATCGGGATCGGCTTGCTGCTGGCGCTGCTGGTGCTGTGCTTTTGGAGCCAGGCCAGGATGACACAGCTGGAAAAGCCCGTCGCGGAGCTGGTGCTGCAGGCGGAAGCCAGCGCAGCCGGTGAGGATTGGCCTGGGGCGGCAGGCTCCCTCAGCCGAGCCAGGGAGCAATGGGAGGATCACCAGACTTTTGCGGCTGCACTGGCGGACCATCAGCCCCTGGAGGATGTGGAAAGCCTGTTTGCCGTGGCCGAGACCTATTCCGTCTGCCGGGACGGCACCCGATTTCGGGCCACCTGCCAGGAGCTGAACCGGCGAATTCTGGCTGTGATGGAGGCCCAGGAGCTGAATATCGGCAGTATCTTCTGACCATCGGCGTTTCCCCCCAGCGGCATAGGGGATTTGACAGATTCTTGTGGAAAAATTTTAAAAAATGCTTGACAAAATGATTTGACCCGGATATAATAAGGAAGCTGATTTCGGCGGTGCCGAGATCATTTGACCACACACGGCGGCATAACTCAGTTGGTAGAGTAGCCGGTTCATACCCGGTATGTCATCTGTTCAAATCAGATTGCCGCTACCAGGCCCGTTGGTCAAGCGGTTAAGACACCGCCCTTTCACGGCGGTAACATGGGTTCGATTCCCGTA
>JAXECZ010000110.1:0-31791 GCA_034104845.1 Faecousia sp.
CGTCTCCAGCGGGCAAAGTACAATCGGATGCTGGTGTTCGGCATCTTCCGGCCCATGGTGTATATGCTGTTCGTCACCTCCAATCTGTTCCTGTTCTACATCGGCTGCCGGGGCTATATCCAGGACACCACCTTCCTGGGCCAGACCATCACCAGCGAGATCGTGGTTTCGTTCTACATGTACATCTCCAAATTCTTCAACCCCATTCAGGCGCTGGCGGAGCAGTTCGATATGCTCCAGCAGTCCTTTGCCTCGGCGGAGAAGATTTTCACCATTCTGGACATGGAGCCGGAGGTGGTGGACGCACCCGATGCCATCGAGCTGGAGCAGATCCGGGGCGAGATTGAATTCAAGGATGTGTGGTTCGCCTACAAGCCCGGCGAGTGGGTCTTAAAAGGGGTGTCTTTCCATGTGGAGCCCAAGCAGACGGTGGCCTTTGTGGGCTCCACCGGCTCCGGCAAGACTACCATATTGTCTCTGATCTGCCGGAACTACGACATCCAAAAGGGCCAGATCCTCATTGACGGCATGGACATCCGGAAAATCAAAATCGCCTCCCTGCGGCGGCATTTCGGCCAGATGCTCCAGGATGTGTTCCTCTTCTCCGGTGATATCCGAAGCAACATCCTGCTGCGGATGGAGGGAGTCAGCGACGAGGAGGTTTGGCAGGCCGCCCGGTATGTGAATGCCGACACGTTCATCAAGAGGCTGGAGCACGGCCTGGATGAGGTAGTGCGGGAGCGGGGCAACAATTTCTCCGCCGGTCAGCGGCAGCTGCTGTCCTTTGCCCGGACCATCATCCACAAGCCCTCGGTGATGATTCTGGACGAGGCCACCGCCAACATCGACACGGAGACGGAAATTCTCATTCAGGATTCTCTGGAGAAGATGAAGAACATCGGCACCATGCTGATCGTGGCCCACCGGCTGAGTACCATCCAGCACGCGGACAACATCATCCTCCTGTCCCATGGCAAAATCCTGGAGCAGGGCACCCATCAGCAGCTGCTGCACCAGAAAGGCCGCTACTATCAGCTCTATACCCTCCAGTTTCAAAAGCAGACCCTTTTGAAAGGAGAATAATCTTTCCCATCCCCTCCGGAACCCCGGAGGGGATGTTTCGTAGGGAATGCATTTATGCATTCCGAAAGGTTCATTCACCACCAGGGTTCAACGAATCGCATAACGATGATTTTTGCGTAGGGAACGCATTCATGCGTTCCGCCTCGGTAACACTTATACCGGGGTATGTTGAATGGAAAAATGTTGGAAAAAATTGGAACACGTTACCATCCAACGGACCATGGATGTCAATTGACGTTTCGGAACGCATAAATGCGTTCCCTACGAATTTTATTCACACAAACACCAATTTGTCGGGCTGCGGTACGATGGTGGGGCTAATTGCCGAATTGCATCAAATTATTCTGAACAGAAAATATCTATTGCAATTTCACTAAAAATAAGATATGATAAATGTGTAAAATTACATCATCAGGAGGATGCAATGTCAATTCAAACTTGCAGGGAGGAATATCTCAAGGCACTGAAGCTGGGGCAGCGAGAATTCGAAGAGCTCCTGGCCGCCGGGAGAAATACGAACCCGGAAGTGCTGGATGAGCTGCTGCCTGAAATCGATACGCAGACCATTGTGGATGTGGGAACCATGGAGATTCCCGCGGAGCGGATTGTGGGCACAAAATCCGCCGGACGCATTGCGGCCTTTACCCCCAGCTTCTATCCGCTGCTGGATGTGAAAACGGAATTCGCAACCAAATGGATTGCTCTTTGTGATGCCCACCTGGGGCCCGAGGGCATCCGGGACCCCATTTCCTGCTATGAATACCTGGGCAATTTCTATGTCCAGGAGGGCAACAAGCGGGTGAGCGTGCTGCGCTATTTTGGCGCGGCCCGGATTCCCGCGGTGATCAAGCGGGTGCTGCCGGTGCAGACCCAGGAGCCCAGAATCCAGGCCTATTATGAATTTTTGGATTTCTTCAAGGCATCAGGCCTCTACACCGTCCAGTTCCGCCGGCCCAAGGATTACGGAAAGCTCCTGTCCCTGCTGGGCAAGGAGCCGGATGTGAAATGGACCGAGGAGGAGCGTCGCACCTTTAATGCCCGCTATCAGTATTTCCGGGAGGCCCTGGCAGCGGTGAATACCCGGCAGCTGGATATCCTGCCGGAGGAGGCCCTGCTGCTGTGGCTGAAGCTCTATCCCTTTGAGGATTTGAGCAACCTGTCCGCTTCGGAGCTGAAAAAATCCGTGGCCGCCCTTTGGGAGGACATTGTCAGCGTTTCGGAATCGGCGGTGAAGGTGGAATCCAAGGTGGAGGACGCCAAGCCCGGCCTCCTGAGCTTTCTCACCCTGCCGGACCATGTGAATGTGGCCTTTGTCCATTCCCTCACTCCATCTACCAGCGGCTGGGGCCTGGGCCACGAAAAGGGAAAGGAATACTTGGAATCCGTCATGGGCGATAAGGTCACCCTCCGCAGCTACTATCAGGGCAACACCCCCGAGGAGGTGGAGCGCCTTCTGGAGCAGGCGGTGGAGGAGGGCGCCCAGGTGGTATTCGCCACCGTGCCCCAGATGACCCACACAACCCTAAAGGTGGCGGTGAAGTACCCCAAGGTGCATTTCTTCTGCTGCTCCCTGGACCAGCCCTATTCCAGCATCCGCACCTACTACGGCCGGGTGTTCGAGGCGAAATTCATCACCGGCGCCATTGCCGGCGCCATGGCCCAAAACAACCGCATTGGCTACATCGCCTCCTATCCCATCTTCGGCGTCCCCGCTTCCATCAATGCCTTTGCCTTGGGCGCCCTGCTCACCAATCCCAGAGCCCAGATTGAGCTGCGCTGGTCCTGTGTGGCAGGCACCCCCCAGGCGGATTTCTTTGCCGATGGCATCCGGGTGATTTCCAACCGGGATTTGCCCGTGCAGTCCAAGGTCTATCTGGACTTCTGCAATTACGGCACCTATCTGATGGACGATAAAAGTGACCTGATTCCCCTGGCTTCCCCGGTGTGGGTCTGGGGCAAATTCTATGAGTCCGTCATCCGGGGCATCCTCTCCGGCTCTCTGAAAAAGGAAAAAGAGGGGGCAGGCCGGAACTACTGGCTGGGCATGGACACCGGGGTGATCGACATCGACTTTTCCGACAAGCTGCCCCAGGGCGTCCGGGCCCTGGCGGATATCCTGTGCCGGGGCATGAGGGAGCGCACCATCGACCCCTTTGCCAGGAAAATTGTGGCCCAGGACGGCAGCGTGAAAAATGAAAGCAGCACAACCACCTTCACCATAGATGAGCTGGTGCACATGGATTGGCTGTGTGAAAATGTCTCCGGCTCCATTCCCAACTTCGATGAGGTTTTGCCCATGTCCCGGAACATGATCCGGGAGCTGGGCGTGTACAGAGAAAAAATCCCTGCACAGAAAGAAGCGAAAGCGGTTGAAAATTTTATTCATCTCCGATGAGGAATGCCCCTCCCTCTGGGATTACTATCGCCCCGAAAAACTGGACGGAATCGACCTGATTATCTCCTGTGGGGACCTGAAATCCAGTTACCTGCAATTTCTGGTGACCATGGCCAAATGTCCCCTGCTCTTTGTGGCGGGAAATCACGACACTCACTACGATCAGGACCCGCCCAATGGCTGCGACTGCATCGACGATGCCATCGTGGAATACAACGGCGTCCGGATCATGGGCCTGGGAGGCTGCCGCCGGTATCACCCCGGAAACTATCAATACACGGAAAGGCAGATGCGCCAGCGCATCCGAAAGCTCCGGTTTCCCCTTTGGCGCTGCAAGGGGGTGGACATTGTGGTCACCCATGCGCCGCCGGAGGGCTTGGGGGACGGGGAGGACCCGGCCCATCATGGCTTTGCCGCCCTGCGGGAATTTCTGGACAAATACCACCCCAGTTACCTGGTCCACGGCCATGTCCATCTGCGCTACGATGCCTCCCTGCAGCGGGTGCGGGAGTATGAGGGCACCACATTGATCAATGCCTTTGAGCGCTATGTTCTGGAAATACCCGACAGGCCCGTTCCCACCCGCCATCTCAACCAGCTCCGGTGGAAAACCAAGCATAAGGAGCTGAACAACGAGTGGGACGATATTCTGGGCATCAACGCCATCAAACGATAAAGTGAGGATAGAAAGATGTTTACCGGCTTCTCCCCGGAGACCATTGATTTTCTCTGGGGCATTCGCATGAACAACAACCGGGACTGGTTCCTGGAGCATAAAAAGCAGTATGTGGATACCCTCTACCAGCCCATGAAGGAGCTGGGGGCCCAGCTGTTTGAGCCTTTTTTGCAGCGGCAGGGAGATATCCTCAAGGTCAGCCGCATCTACCGGGATGCCCGGCTGCACCATCCAGATCCCTATAAAGAGAGCCTCTGGGCCTCCATCCGCCGGGATGGGGAGTGGTGGGCGGAGAATCCCACCCTGTTTTTTGAAATTCGGCCCGACGGGGTGAACTACGGCTTCTCCCTGTGGCATCCCAAGGTAGCCGCCATGGAAGCCTTCCGGAATCGCATCACCGCCAAGCCGGAGGAATTTTTACAGATGCTTCACGGCGTTCAGGATGCCGTGGGCATGGAGGTCACCGCCCAGTGCTACAAGCGGCCCAAGGAGGCGCCCACACCGGAGCTGCAGCCCTATTTCACCTGGAAAACGGACATCGATTTAATTGTCCACGAGGATGTGGGGGATGCCATCTTTGGCCCGGAGCTGGGAAACCGGGTGGGAGCGTTCCTGCAGAAGCTGATTCCCTTGTATGACTATTTCAATTTCATTACCCTGGGATAAAGGAGAAAGAAAAACATGAGAAAGAACACCATTTTCAAGGGCATGGCTACGGCAATGGTCACCCCCATGACTGCCACCGGCGTGGATTACGACGCCCTGGGCCGGTTTATTGACTTCCAGCTTGCCTCCGGAATCAATGCCCTGGTTGCCGTGGGCACCACCGGCGAAAGCGCCACCCTGTCCCCCCAGGAGCGCAATGAGGTCATTCGCTTCACCGTGGACCGGGTCAATGGCCGGGTGCCCGTGATTGCCGGCACCGGCACCAACAACACGGCCCACGCCATCACCTATACGGAAAATGCCTGTGCCATCGGCGCCGATGCCATGCTGGTGGTCACCCCTTATTACAATAAGGCTACCCAGGCCGGCCTCATCGCCCATTTCTCCGCCATTGCGGATAAGTCCGACAAGCCGGTGATGCTCTACAATGTGCCCTCCCGCACCGGCTGCAACATGCTGCCTGCCACCGTGGCGGAGCTGGCCAAGCACCCCAATATCGCCGCCATCAAGGAGGCCAGCGGCAACATGGCACAGATCGTGGAGCTGTTTGCCCGCTGCGGCGATCAGATCGATGTCTACTCCGGCGAGGATGCCATTACCATCCCCATGATGGCCATGGGCGCCAAGGGTGCCATCAGCGTTCTGAGCAATGTGGTTCCCGCTCAGTCCGTTGCCATGACCGATGCTTTCTTCGCGGGCAAGCTGGAGGAGGCTGCCAGGCTGCAGTGCACGTATCTGGACCTCATCAACGACCTGTTCTGCGAGGTCAGCCCCGCTCCTGCCAAGGCCGCCGTCAGCGCCATGGGCTATGGGGAAGAAAACATCCGGCTGCCCCTGATTCCCATGAGCCAGGAAAACCGGCAGCGGATGTTTGAGAGAATGCGCCGGCTGGGGGTCAATGTATGAGAGCGGTTCTTTGCGGCGCCAACGGGGCCATGGGCAAGCTGATCGATGGTATTCTGGCAGATGAGGTGGTTGGCCGGGTGAGCATCGACGGGGAGAACGGTGTGAGCAAAACCTTTGCCGAGCTGGGAATGGTGGAGGCGGACGTGGTGATCGACTTTTCCCACCACACCGCTGCGGCGGATGTGCTCTCCTACGCCGAAAAAATCGGCGCGTCCGTTGTCATCGGCACCACCGGCCACACGGCGGAGGAAAAGGCGCTGATTTTTGAAGCCGCCCAGCGGATTCCCGTGTTCTACTCCGGCAATATGAGCTTGGGCATCGCCCTGCTGTGCAGCATGACCCGGCAGGTGGTGGAGCGGTTCCCGGAGGCGGATGTGGAAATCGTGGAGATTCACCACAACCGAAAGGTGGATGCTCCCAGCGGCACCGCCAAGATGCTCTTTGAGGCGGTGAAGTCCGTGCGGCCCAACGCTTACGAGCATGACGGCCGCTCCGGGGAGTGCAAGCGCACCAAAGACGAGGTGGGCATTTCCTCCCTGCGGATGGGCAATGTGGTGGGCGTCCATGAGGTGCATGTCTGCACCCCCAGCCAGACCATCACATTGCGCCATGAGGTTTCCACCCGGAATATGCTGGCCGAGGGCGGTGTGGAGGCAGCCCGGTTCATGGTGGGCAAGCCCAAGGGAATGTATAACATGGAAAATCTGCTGTCAGGCCGGTAAATTGGAATTTTCGTAGGGAATGCATTCATGCATTCCGCCCGATAACGGTTTTGGGGCGGTGCGTTGAATGGAAAAAATTTGGTTCTTTTGGTAGGGAACGGATTTATCCGTTCCGAAGCCCCCGATGATCACCGCAGTTCGTTGAATGGCATTTGTGGGAACATATGATTGGCATTTCACCATTTATCCAACCGGTTTTGAAACAATACGCAAGCGGAATGTATAAATGCATTCCTTACGCAAAGTCTGGCGTGTTACCATTGGACGAACCTGGGTGTTTATCGGAACGGGCGGAACGGATAAATCCGTCCCCTACGAATCATCCCGCTAAATTCCCATTTGTCATCAATCCCAATTCCCTCAAGGAGGCATTGGCATGAAAATATACTATATGAACGGTGCCGGAAATGACTTTATGGTCATGGATGGCCGGGGGCTGAATCCTAATTATGCGGCTCTGTCCCAAAAGCTCTGCGCCATCACCGGGGCGGACGGCTTCATGGCGGTGGATGATTCCGAAAACGCGGATTTTAAGCTCCATTTTTACAATTCAGACGGCTCCCGGGGAGAAATGTGCGGCAACGGCTCCCGGTGCATCTGCCGCTTTGCCAATGAATTGGGCATCGCGGGGGAGCAGATGACGGTGGAAACCGATGCGGGATTGGTCTACGGCTGGCATCTGGAGGGCGACCGCTACCGGGTCCGGCTGAACACTCCCACCGTGGTGGACCTGCGGCGCAAGGCGGACATTGCCTATGTGGAGCTGGGGAATCCCGGCCTGCCCCATGCGGTGCGGGAGTACCCCGGGGATGTATGGGCCGATGCCGACAAGCTGCGCCCAGAGATGGAACGTCTGCGCCATGACCCCGCCTTCCCTAAGGGGGCCAATGTGAACTATTATTCCGTGGTGTCCGATACCGAGGTCAATGTGCTCACTTTCGAGCGGGGGGTGGAGGATTTCACCCTGGCCTGCGGCACCGGCTGCGGCAGCGTAGCCACGGTGCTCCGCCTTTCCGGCCGGCTTCCCGGGGGCAAGCTGACCCTGAATAACCGGGGCGGCACCTTGAATGTCACCGTCACCGGCGAGAATCAGGTGGAGGCCCTCTATCAGGAGGGGCCTACCGAGATCGTAAGGATTTACGATTTGGATATTTGATTGGGGAAATTGGAATTTGGCGAGTTCGTCCAACGGGATATGTTCCAACGTGTGCGTAGGGAACGGATTTATCCGTTCCGAAAGGTGGATGAACATCCGCGTTTCGTTGGATGGGAACGGATTCTTTTTCAACATTTTCCCATCATACGTGCATCCCATAAAAACGTTACCCAGCGGAACGGATAAATCCGTTCCCTACGAAACATCCTGACAAAAATCCAATTTGTCGCGGTATGCCCAAAAACATTTCTGTTGACAAACCCCGGTGTTTTTGGCTATAATAGGGAAGATATCTTTATCAGAAAAGCTGTGAAGAGAAGAGTACCTGGCAGGCGGCCGGTCAGAGAGCCCGATTTGGTGGGAGCGGGCACGGTGTGCGCTGGGGAACATGGTCTTGGAGCTGAACCGTCGATAGGTAGGCGGTTCCGGATAGCGCCCGTTACAGCGTTTTGAGGCAGCTGCTTGCTGCGAATCAAGGTGGTACCGCGTCAAATTTTGTCGCCCTTGGGTTATCCTGAGGGCGATTTTTCATTTTAGGAGGAAAACGTTATGTGCGAAAAATGCAGGGGGAAGTTCTATATCACCACCCCCATCTATTACCCCTCGGCCAAGCTTCACATTGGCCACAGCTACTGCACCGTGGCTACCGACACCATGGCCCGGTATAAGCGGCTCCAGGGCTATGATGTGATGTTCCTCACCGGCACCGATGAGCATGGCCAGAAGATTGAGGACAAGGCCAAGGAGGCCGGGGTCACCCCCCAGCAGTTTGTGGACAACATCGTGCTGGGAGAGGGCGGCGTCAAGGACCTGTGGAAGCTGATGAACATCTCCTACGACCGCTTCATCCGCACCACCGACGACTACCATGTGGCCGCCATTCAGAAAATCTTCAAGAAGATGTATGAAAACGGCGATATCTACAAGGGCACCTACAAGGGCAAATACTGCAAGCCCTGCGAGTCTTTCTGGACGGAGAGCCAGCTCAAGGACGGCAAATGCCCCGACTGCGGCGGTGAGGTCCAGGACGCGGAGGAAGAGGCCTATTTCTTCCGGCTGAGTAAGTACGCCCAGAGAGTGCGGGACCTGCTGGTGAACACCGACTTTTTGGAGCCCCGGAGCCGGGTCAACGAGATGGTGAACAATTTCATCGACCCCGGCCTGGAGGATTTGTGCGTCTCCCGCACCAGCTTCACCTGGGGCGTGCCCGTGGACTTTGACCCGGGCCATGTGGTGTATGTGTGGATCGATGCCCTGTTCAACTATATGACCGCCCTGGGCTTTGAAAATGACAAATATGATGACTTGGACAAGTTCTGGCCTGCGGATGTGCATTTTGTGGGCAAGGAAATCGTCCGGTTCCACTCGATCATCTGGCCCGCCATGCTCATGAGCCTGAACCTGCCCCTGCCGAAAAAGGTCTACGGCCACGGCTGGCTGCTGCTGGACGGCGGCAAGATGAGTAAATCCAAGGGCAATGTGGTGGACCCCTATCTGCTGGCCCAGCGCTTCGGCGTGGATGCCCTGCGGTTCTTCCTGCTGCGCTCCTTCCCCTTTGGCTCCGACGGCAATTTCTCCAATGAGCTGCTGATTTCCACCATCAACACCGACCTGGCCAATGACCTGGGCAACCTGGTGTCCCGCACCGTGGCCATGGCCCAGAAGTATTTTGGCGAGCATCTGCCCAAAGAGCAGCGGGAGGACGAAGAAAAGGACGCCGAGCTCATTTCTATGGCTTCCTCCCTGCGGAATCGTTACGAAGAGCAGATGGAGAAATACGCCTTCCAGAATGCCCTTGCCGAGGTGTTCAAGGTCATCTCCCGGGCCAATAAGTATATCGACGAAAACGCCCCCTGGGTGCTGGCCAAGAGCGAGGAGCAGAAGCCCCGCCTGGCAAGAGTGCTCTATAACCTGCTGGAAACCGTCCGCATCTGCGGCGGCCTGCTGTCTCCGTTCATGCCGGATACCGCTGCGGAAATCGGCAAGCGGCTGGGCGGCGCGGCGATGGACTGGGACAGCCTGGCTCGTTGGGGCCTGCTGAATCCGGAGGTGGCCCCGGTAGCCGGTGCGCCTCTGTTCCCCCGGATCGATATGGAGAAGGAGCTGGCTGCTCTGGAGGAAATCCGGGCTTCTGCCGCCGCTCCCGCGGTGGAGGAAGACCCCCTGCCCGAACCCAAGGAGCAGATCACCTTTGATGCCTTTGAAAAGGTGGAAATGACCGTGGTAAAGGTGCTTACCTGCGAAAAGGTGAAAAAGAGCGATAAGCTGCTGAAATTCACCCTGGACGACGGCACCGGCACCCCCCGGCAGATCCTCTCCGGCATTGCCAAGTACTATGAGCCCCAGGAGTTGCTGGGCAAGACCCTGGTGGCGGTGACCAACCTGGCACCCCGGAAGATGATGGGCCAGGAGAGCCAGGGTATGCTGCTCTCCGCCGAACGGGGTGACAAGCTGAACCTGGTGATGCTGGACGACAAGGTCCCCGCCGGTTCCAGACTGGTATAAGATAATCAAAACCCTCTCAAATGGAGCTCCACTTGAGAGGGTTTTTTGTATGCTCACCGGCATGACTCAGCCTGTTGTCCAATGCCCATTGGCAGGGGATCCGATATGCACGTTCTCTTATTGATCCAGATTTTCAATGACGGAATCCAACAAATCCCGGCAGCTCTCCAGCTGCTCTTTTCCGGCCACGATGCAGTAGTTGTTTTCGGCGGCCATCTGTTCCAGAGGGGAGCAGAGCCGGAGCAGATCCTGGGGCTGGCAGTGGAGCAGCTCATGCCACCGGCGGTTCACATCCTCCTGGGTGATGCCCCGGAAGTACCGCACCTCAGCCAGCCGCAGCTTGTCGGCGGCTCCCAGCAGGGCATCCGCGTCGGCCATGGCACCCAAAATATAGCGGGTCAGCGACGGCGCTTCCCGGCAGAATGCCTCAATGACCTTGGCGCAGTCGTCAAAATGAGCCAGGGATTTTCCCGGTGTGGGATCCCGGTAGCTGGAGGCCAGCCAATCCCCGCTGCTGTCCGCCCGGAAGCCGGTTCCGTAGGCACCGCCCTTTACCCGCACCTGATTCCACAGGTGCTCATAGGTCAGCAGATTGGACAGCACATACATCTGCCCGGTAAATTCCCACCCGAACCGGGAGAGATTGGCCCCCTTGGCGGCATAGCCCACACCGGCGGGAATCAGAATGCCCTCCCGGCAGGGCTCCATGACAGGAAAGCTTGCTGCTTCCGGCCCGGCCTCACCCTGGGGGAAAGCGGCGGCCAGGGATGGAATCAGCTGCTCCCCATTGGTGTTGACGCTGATGGTCAGACGGCTGCGGCAGAAAAATTTCCGGCACAGCTGCTGCATCCGTTCCAGCAGGGGGGAGACATCCTCTTTCCGGCATTGGGCGTTGACCCAGCGGATGTACTGGCAGCCGGCAAACTGCTCTCTGGCGGCACCGGCGCTGCTTTGCCGGGCGTTGACCCGGGAGGCGGCAAACCGGTTGCCCATGGAGATCAGCCGCTGCTGGCTCTCGGTTTTCTTCTGGCGGAGCATTTTCTTCACCGCCTCGGCGTCGGTGAATTGGGTGGTGTTCAGGATTTCCGTCACCAGCGCCGCTGCCTGCTCCCGGTAGGCTGCCAGGCAGACCAGGTGGGCGGAGAAAACCGTGCGGTGGCTTTCGGTATTCCGGTGGAACACACTGGTGCCGAAGCTCAGCCGGCCGGCGCACTGCCGGATGGCGCTTTGCAGCTGGGCGGCGGTGCGGTTCTCCGTGGCCAGGGTGCCCAGCAGCTCTCCTAATAGATTCAACAGCGGCATATCCTCCGGCAGGGCGTCGGAGGCGTTGAAATATAGATTCAGGTATACCAGGTCATTGCCGGTTTCCTGGAGCAGCACGGGAATGCCCTCCACCCGGCTCTCCCGGCAGGGCAGCGGCGGGAGCTCCTGCTGGATGTCCTCCAAGGAGAGCACCGGAATGGAGGCCAGGGCCTGCTGAGGATCCGGTGTCTGCTGCCACTGGTGGAACGCTTCCAGCTGGCGGGGAAGCTGCTGCCGCTGGGTGTCGTTCAAGCCGTCCCAGTAGTCGCTGACCCGCTGACGCTCCTGCTCCACCCGCTGCTGTCCAAGCTGGGTATCGGGCACAAGAATGGCCAGGAAGCCGTCGGCTTCCTCCAGCAGCATCCGCCGCAGCAGCGCTTCCAGATAGCCGGAATGCATCTTTTCCTCCAGAGCGGCCAGCACCTGACGGTAGCTGAGGTTCTGAGCGGGGTCGCCGCCGTAAAGCCAGGGCTCCAGAATGCTCAGCACTTCCACCAGACCACGGGGATAGCCGTGGCTGTCCCGGTCCAGCAGACGGAAGGCCAGGGTATTGTAGCAGCCCTGGAGCCGCTCCCGATCCAGGCCCTTTTCCAGAATGGCCTCCACAGTGGCGCGAATCACCCGCTTGATGTCGGGAAGCTTGCTTTCCTGGGTGTCCCATACCTGCCAGCCAAACCAGGCCTGCTGTATGCCGTCGTTCAGGGCTACCTGCATATCCGCGCCCAGACCGGCGTCCAGCACCGCCCGCTTCAGGGGCGCTTCCGTATCCCCTGCCAGGTAGTCCGCCAGCAGACTGGCGGCGTGGAGGGTGACGGGGTCGTCATAGCCGCATAGCAGCTTGCCAAAGGAGAGGATGGTTTTGTTGGTACCGTCCTCCTCCGGGCTGATTTCGTAAGGGATCCGCGCTTCTTGGTAGGGCAGGGGCTGCTGCGTGGCAATGGGGAAGGAAAGCGTCTGCCGGGTGTATTGGCTTAAATAGCCATCCAGCAGGGAAAGGCAGCTGTCCAGATCAATGCTGCCGTCCAGTACGATAAGGGCATTGGAGGGATGATAATATTTCCCATGCTCTGCTGTGAACTGCTCGTAGGTCAGCTGGGGGATGCATACGGGGTCGCCGCCGGAGGAAAAGCGGTAGCAGCTATCGGGGAAGAGCCGCTCCATCATGTTCTGCTCCAGAATCTGGCTGACATCGGAATAGGCGCCTTTCATCTCGTTGTAAACAACGCCCTGGAACATGGGCTTGCCAGCGTCGTCAAATTCCAGCCGCCAGCCCTCCTGCCGGAACACCTTGGAATCGGTGACCGCGAGGGGATGGAGCACCGCATCCATGTAGATATCCATCAGGTTCCGGAAATCCTGCTTGTTCCGGCTGCTGACGGGATAAACCGTTTTGTCCGGATAGGTCATGGCGTTGAGGAAGGTTTGCAGGGAGCTTTTCAGCAGCTCCACGAAAGGCTCCTTTACCGGGTATTTCCGGCTGCCGTTTAAAACGGAGTGCTCCAAAATGTGGAAAACGCCGGTGGAGTCCGTGGGGATGGTGCGGAAGGCCACGGCAAAGGTCATGTTCTCGTCCTGCCGCTGGAGCCAGGCCAGCTTGGCACCGCTTTTGCTATGCTCCATTTCCCAAAGAGTGCCCTGCATTTCCGGAATGTCCCGGCGGGCTTTCAGGGAAAAGTGGTTTCTCTCTATGATTTTTTCTGTCACGGTTGTGACCTCCTGTTTTTTCGGTGGATGCTCAAAGGGTTTTCAGCTTTAAAATAAATTTGATCACATTCAGGGCGCAGCGCTGGGCTTCGCCACGGGTGACGCCCTGGGGGTCCGCCAGGGAGGAAAGCAGTGTCCGCTCCTGGATGGCACCGGGCATCAGAACGTCCACCTGGGCCCGGATACGGTAGGCGTCGTTTCTGAGGTTGGGGAATTCCGGGGAGGCGCCGTCGTGCATCCACCAGTCGGTGATGACCAAACCCTGATAGCCCCACTCCTGCCGGAGGATTTCCGTCACCAGCTCATAGTGGTAGTGGCTCCAAACCCCGTTGACCAGGTTGTAGCTGGTCATCAGACACCAGGGGTCGGCCTCCCGAACCGCGATTTGGAAGCCCCGGAGGTAGATTTCCCGCTGGGCCCGCTGGGACACCCGGGAGTCGCATTCATGCCGGTTTTCTTCCTGGTTGTTGCAGGCAAAGTGCTTGGGGCAGGCGGACACACCCTGGCTCTGGATGCCCCGAATCATGGCGGCGGCCATTTTCCCGGTGAGCAGGGGATCCTCGGAGTAGTATTCAAAGTTCCGGCCGCACAGGGGGTCCCGGTGGATGTTCATGCCCGGCCCCAGCAGCACCTGGCTGCCTTGAAGCACCATTTCCCTGCCCAGAAGCTGATACAGCTGCTCTACGGCCTCCGGGTCAAAGCTGCTGGCCAGGCAGGTGCCGCAGGGCAGCAGGGAGCAGGTTTTGCGGATGCGGATGCCGGAGGGGCCGTCGGTGGTGATCACCGTGGGAATGCCCCGCTGCTTCAAGCTTTCGGTGACACCGCCCAGGCTGCCCGCGTTCCCCGCAGGACCGGCGGGGTCGTTCATCAGCCCAAAGCCGTGGGTGATGTCGTCCAGCTCCTGATCCGTCAGCTGGGCCACAAATTCTTCCGGGGTGCAGGCCCCGTTTTTCAAATCCTGAAAGCTGTATTCCGCCTCCGGCCGGGGCAGCTGGGGAGGCAGCTGCTCCAGAATGGTCCGGCGCAGATCCCGGGTGGCAATGGGCACGGTTTCCAAATCCAATTGACCGTCCCGGTTCACCATCCGGCAGAAGTCGCTCCCAGGGCGGACGGCGTTGACCTCGTGAAGCGTCTGGACTACCTGCGTCTCCTGCTTCACCAGGCATACCACGGGCTTGACATCCCGGATGCTGCTGCCGGAGAGGACGCAGTAGCTCCCCGCCTCCAGCACGAAGCAGTTGGCGTGGCCGGTGGCACCGGTGTCGTCATAGGAGGCAAGGTCTTCCAAATCAAAGCAGATGCTGACGGTTTCCTGGAGCCCCGGCTGGATCATGCCGGTTTTCCGGAAGCCGGCCAGAACCCGCTTGGGGTTGCCCAGCTTCCCACAGGGCAAATCCACATACAGCTGCACCACTTCCCGGCCGGCCTCATCCCCGATGTTTTCCACCTGAGTGCTCACGGTGACGTGATTGCCGCTGACCGTGGCCTGACTGCTGAGCCGGAAGCGGGTGTAGCTCAGGCCGAAGCCAAAGGGATAGAGCACCTTTTCCGGGGCAAAGGTCTCAAAATACCGATAGCCCACATAGATGTCCTCGGTGTAGGCGTTGAACTCCCTGCCGCCGAAGCTCTGGCTGGAGGGATAGTCCTCATACCGGGCGGCGATGGTGTCCGTCAGCTTGCCGCTGGGATTCACGCTGCCGGTGAGAACATCCGCCAGAGCGGCGCCGCTTTCCATGCCGCCCTGCCAGGCATAGACAAGGGCGGAGATTTTGTCACCATAGTCCAGCGTCCAGCCCATGTCGATGACATTGCCGCAGTCCATCACCACGCAGACGCGGTTAAAATAGGCGGCCACCAGATCCAGCATGGCTTTTTCTTTGGAGGTGAGGTAGTAGCTGCCGGGCTTCAGCACGTTTTCCCGGGCCTCTCCCGCTGCCCGGCCAATGACCACCAGGGCCAGATTGCACCGCTGGGCGGCGGCTGCCACATCGGACGGCTTCAGGGGCATTTCCGGGTTACTCATGGGCCAGTGGCCCCAGTAGCCCTCATCGGGGATGTTTTTGGGAAGATTGCACCAGGTTTCATACTGGGAGGCCAGAATGCCATCGACGCGCACGCCCCGTTCCAGCAGTCCCTCCATGAGGTTTTTCCGATAGGGAGCGATCACGTCGCCGCCGCTGCCGTAGCCCACGGTGAAATAGTCCACCGCGCTGCGGCCAAATACCGCCAGCCGGGTATCCGGGGTGATGGGCAGGGTGTTTCCATCGTTTTTCAGGAGCACAATGCCGTCGGCAGCCAGAAGCCGGGCCTTCTCCCTGATCTCCGGGACGGAGAGCTTTCCGGAAATTTCCCCCCGGTTCAGCTCCTGCTCCAATCCGGTTTTGTTGATTCGGCTCAGTACAAACCGAGCCGCCTGATTCCACAGTCGATTCATAATGCGGTTCCTTTCTTTGTTTCTGTATCCAATGGCAGCCGGGAAAATTAGAATTCGGCGGGGGGAGGCCCCGCGGCCAATTCGTTACGAACCTTGGGCAGTCAACCCACAACTCCTGGGCCCCTCGACCAGTACTGCCTCGGTAAATAAGAATTCGGCGGGGAGGCCCCGCGGCCAATTTTGCGTAGGGAATGCATTTATGCATTCCGCACATTCTTGCTTCAAAATCGGCGGGTTGAATGGTAAAACATCGAAAATATGCCTTGGGAAATTACCTTTCAACAAACCGTGGAGGTTATCCAACGTTTCGGAACGCATAAATGCGTTCCCTACGGTTACGCCGGAAGACACCCCATTCAGCACCCCGCCAAATTTTAATTTTCCCAACACGCTGCCCAACGTATCTGTTATCATTGTACCTTGAAAAACCGGTCAGGTCAACAGGAAAAAGAGACTGCCGGAAAAGCAGTCTCTTTGAGAAGATCAGTCTTTCACAATCAGCAGGGAGAAATATCCCGCGTCCTCCGGAATCTGTTCCAGCGTGGGGTAAACCCGCTGGTTTTCCATGCCGCAGTTCTCCACCATGGCCGCATAGCAATTCCGCTCCCGCAGGGCAGGCAGCGTCGCGGGGAGGTTGTTTTTCATCAGCACCTTTACCCCCGGCAAATGGAGTGCCTCGGTAGGGGTGTAGGTGCCGGGGATGATGTGCAGCTGCTGGCCGTTTTCGCACAGGGAGATTCCCAGCTCCGCTGCCGCCGCGCAGAAAGAGGGCACCCCTGGGACGATCACCGCCCGATACCCTGCCGCAGCCACTGCCTTGTGGAGATACAGATAGGTGGAATACACCGTGGGGTCTCCCAGGGTAAGAAAGCAGACGGTTTTTCCCATATCCAGCTGCGCCCTCAGCGCCTCCGCACCGGAAGCGTAGGCCCGTTCCAGTTTTTCCTTGTCCTTGGTCATGGGCATGTCCACGGGAAGAATGGGCTTTTCCGCCAGCTCCGGTGCCGCTTTCACGGCGATATTTAGGGCGGCGCATTTTTTCGGCTCTTTGTGGGGCACGGCGATCACATCGGCCCCCAGGGCGATCCTCACCGCTTTCAGGGTCATCAGCTCCGGGTCTCCCGGGCCAACTCCCACACCATAGAGGATTCCTTTTTCCATACTCAAACCTCCCGGTTCAGGATTCGGTAAATAAAGTCCATGTCCATCGATGCCCGCAGGGTATCCGCCAGCAGGTCGTATTGCTGCTGCTTGTGGCGCTCCGGATCAAAGGCTTCCAGGCTTCCCAAATCCACGCCCTTTTTCCGGGCCAGAGACTGCACGATTTGCTGGGCGATCCCCTCGCCGTCGAAAATGCCGTGGATGTAGCTGCCGTACACATTTCCCTGGCACCGCACCGGCTGCTCACTGCCGGTGCTGCGGCCCATGTGGATTTCGTAGCCATGGTAGGATAGCCCGGAGAGCTGGGAGAACACTCCGGGAATGGGCCCGAACACCCCCTGAGTCTGCCGCTGAACCTTTTCTCCCTGGAACAGGGTGTCCATGTCCAGCAGCCCCATGCCCTTGACCTGCGGCAGACCGGGGGATTCCACGCCGTTGGGGTCGCTGAGGCTGCGGCCCAGCATCTGATAGCCGCCGCAGATGCCGAAGATCACGCAGCCGCAGGCAGCCTGCTTCATAATAGCGGCTTCCAGTCCGTTCTGCCGCAGCCAGAGCAGATCGGAAATGGTGCTCTTGGTGCCGGGAAGCAGAATCATGTCCGGCGCTCCCAACCGGTCCGGCCGCTCCACATACCGCACGGATACGTTTTCAAACCGCTCCAGGGGAGAAATGTCGGTGAAATTGGAGATTCTGGGCAGCTTGATCACCGCAATGTCCACTGCCTTATGAACCTCCTGGGAATCCAGCCGGGTGGACAGACTGTCCTCATCGTCGATGTCCAGATGGACGTAGGGCACCACCCCGGCCACGGGAACGCCGCAGATGCGTTCCAGAATTTCAATACCCGGCTGCAGAATGGCCCGGTCTCCCCGGAATTTGTTCACAATGGTGCCCTTGATGCGCTGCTTTTCCTCCGGCTCCAAAAGGGCAATGGTGCCGTAGAGCTGGGCGAATACGCCGCCCCGGTCAATGTCACCCACCAGCAGAACGGGGGCGTCCACCAACTGAGCCAGCCCCATGTTCACAATGTCCCTGTCCTTGAGGTTGATCTCCGCCGGACTGCCCGCTCCCTCGATGACGATGACATCGTATTCCTTCTCCAGGGAACGGTAGGCATCCAGCACCGCCGGAAGGAACTCCTGCTTCCGGCGGTAGTACTCCATGGCCCCCATGTTTGTGAGAACCTGGCCGTTCACGATGACCTGGCTGCCCACATCCGTGGTGGGCTTCAGGAGGATGGGGTTCATCCGTTGATCCGGCAGGATGCCCGCCGCCTCGGCCTGCACCACCTGAGCCCTGCCCATCTCCGCTCCGCCGGCGGTGATAAAGGAGTTCAGAGCCATGTTCTGACTTTTAAAGGGGGCCACCCTCAGTCCGTCCTGCTTGAAAATACGGCAGAGTCCGGCGGCAAGCAGGCTCTTTCCGGCATTGGACATGGTGCCCTGAATCATGATGTTTTTAGCCACTGAGAATTTCCTCCATTGCGTCAAGAAGTCCCTGATTTTGCTCCGGCAGCTTCACGGCGATGCGATACCAGCCGGGGCCCAGACCGGGATAATTGGCGCAGCTGCGAATCTGATAGCCCCGGTCCAGCAGAGGTGCGCGCAGCTCCGTTTCCTTGTAGAACAGCAGAAAATTGACCCGGGAGGGAATCACGGTGCATCCCATTTTCTCCAGCGCCGCAGCCATCAGAGGGCGCTGGCTGTGGATGATTTCTCTGGCCCTGGATAAAAAGGCCTGTTCTTTCAGCGCCGCCGTCCCGGCCAGCTGGGCAGGGATGGATACGTTCCAGGCCTGATTTGCTTTTCCCATCCGCGCCAAAAGCCGGTCATTTCCGCTGAGGCAGTAACCCAGCCGCAGACCTGCCATCCCAAAGCTCTTGGTAAAGGCTTTCAGCAGAAGAAAATTGTCTGCTGTTGCCAATCCTTCCTTCAGCGACAGCGCCTCGCCCCCCTCTGTCAAATCCAGAAAGCACTCGTCTATAAAAAGAAAAATCTGCTTTTCTTCGCAGACTGCCAGGATCCGCTCCATCAGCGGCTTTTCCGTCACCTGGCCCGTGGGATTGTTGGGATTGCACAGCATCAGCAGCTCTCCGTCAAAGGCCTCAAGGGCAGGAAGAAACCTTTCGTCCAGCAGAAAGCCATTCTCCCTGGAGAGGGGATACCGAAGGGTTTCGCACCCAACGGAATCCAGAGCGGACCGGTATTCCGAGAAGCTGGGCACCGGCACCAGGGCCTTTTTGGGCTGCATTGCCTGGCAGAAGGAGAATATCAATTCCGCTGCCCCGTTGCCGCAGAGGATCTGGCTTTGGGGTACGCCCTCATACTGGGCGATGGCTGCCGTCAGCTCCCGGCAGTAGGGGTCGGGATACTGGCTGAGCAGGGGCAGGGAAGCGGCCACCGCCTCCAAAACTGCCGGGGGCGTGCCCAGGGGATTGATGTTGGAAGAAAAGTCGATCACGCCGGGATGGTCGTATACCTCCCCGCCGTGGGGGTTTTCAGTTTGATACAGCATGGTTGCCTCACATGGGTATGGCTGCCAGCAGAAGCGTGCAGGCGGCCAGCATCAGAATGGTGGTGCCGTACATCAGACGGCAGCTTTTGGGAATGTCTTCCGGGGTGATCTCCCGGAGGGGGTCGCCGATGAATTTCTTTTTGTGGAGGACACCGTGGTAGCTGGCATCCCCGGCCAGCTGCAGATCCAGCAGCCCGGCGCAGACGGATTCCGTCTGGGCGGAGTTGGGGCTTGCGTGGTTGTACCGGTCCCGGCGGAAGATTTTCCAGCCGTTTTTCACATCCATTCCCAAAATCCAGCCGGAGAGCAGCATAAAAAGAGCGCTGAGCCGGGCGGGAAGATAGTTGAATGCGTCGTCCAGCTTTGCCGGGATCAGCCCGATGTGTTTGTAGGGCGGCTCCACATAGCCCAGCATGGAATCCATGGTGTTCACCGCCTTGTAGAGAAAGCCCAGCGCAGGCCCCCCCAGAAAAAGATAGAACAGGGGGGCAATAATTCCGTCGGAGGTGTTCTCCGCCACAGTCTCCACCGCCGCCCGGGCCACGGCGGCCTCGTCCAGCTGTGCCGTATCCCGTCCTACGATCATGGAAACCGCCTGACGGGCATCCTGAATGCTGCCGGTTTTCAGGGCGGTGTAGACCTTCATGCTCTCATCCCGTAAGGATCGGGGGGCGATGATCTGCCAGCACATCACACTCTGAACAGCCAGGGCCAGCCAGGGGGATACCCTGCCGCAGAGCCATAATATTCCCGCCGGAATTCCAAAGGAGAGCGCCGCCGTGAGCAGCCACAGCACCCCTCCCGCCGCCCGTTCTCCCCTGGGGGTTTGGGGGAAGAGCTGCCGAAGCTGCTTTTCCAGAAAGGAAATCAGCTTCCCCATCAGCACAACCGGATGCGGCAGGCTGTGGGGGTCTCCCAAAAAGCAGTCGATCCCAAATCCGATCACCAGCGCCAGGGCTGTCAGTTTCATGTCAATCACCTTGAAATGTAAATAAGTATACCGGGTTCTGGCCCTGCATCAGCGTGTAGGGACCGGCTTTCTGCCCCTGGGCGGCGCTGAGGCAGCTCACCTCCGAATGGGCGAAATCTTTCCGGCAGCGCTCCAATTCTGCCACGGTTTCCAGGGCAATGGCGGCAGCTACCAGGCGAACCTTGGGATTTTTCTTCCGGGCCAGCTCCAGAATTTCCCCCATTCTGCCGCTGCTGCCGCCGAGGAATACATGGGTGGGGGCGGGCAGGTCATGGCAGGTGTCCGGTGCGGAGCCGGGGACGATGGTGATGTTGTCGGCGTGGTGCAGCAGCCGGTTTTCCTCCAGCAGAGCCAGGGCTTCCTCCTGCTTTTCCAGGGCAAACACCTGGCCAAAGGGACACTGTCGGGCCATTTCAATGGAGACGGATCCGGTGCCTGCGCCGATATCCCAACAGATGGAATCCCGGCTCAGCTCCAGCCGGGCCAGGGCAGCGATCCGGATGTCCCGCTTGGTCATGGGCACCGGCTTGCCGTCGGCGCGGCAGCTGCGGCGAAAATCCTTGTCCTGTAAAAAGGAAGCGGCTCCGGCAAATGGCTGGTGGGTAATCAGCGCCGCACTGAGGCTGTGAAAAGAGCGGCTCGCCAGCGCTTCGGCGGTGCCCTGGGTGATGGTCTCCTCCGGGTAGCCCAATTGCTCCCCCACGCATACGGTTACCCCTCCCAGGCCGAATTTTTCCAGGTGGCGGCACAGCGCTCCCATGCCGTTTTCTCCCCCCACCAGGACAAACACCTTGGGCTCCCGAGCCACAATGGCGGCGATTCCCGCCTGCCTTCCGTGGAGGCTTACGCACACCGCGTCCTCATAGCCGGTGCCTAACCGGCTGCACAGCACACTCAGGCTGCTGAGCCCCGGATACACTTCCGTTTCACAGTCCTTCAGCAGGGGCAGCAGCTTTCTGGCTCCGCTGTAAAAGCCCACATCTCCTGCCAGCACCACGGCAAACCGGCGGCACTCCGGGTGTTCCAGAATGATTTCCCGGATTTTTTCCGGGGCAATGGCAGCAAAACGCAGCTGGCCGCTTTGGGCAGCGGCATCCAGCATCCGGCCGGCGCCGATGAGGCAGTCCGCCTCCCGGATGGCCCGGTCTGCGGCGATGGTGCGGCTGCCCCGGTCTCCGGGGCCGATGCCCACAATGGCCACCCGGGGCCGTAGGGAGAAGCCGTACCGCTTCGCGAACAGCGCAGCGATTCCGGCAAAGTCCATCCCCTCCGCCTGAGAGGGCCTGCCGATGACCAGCAGCGTGACCCCTATTTGGGCGGCAGCCTGGGCCTTTTCCGGGAAGCCCCCCTTGCTGCCCGCTTCCTTGGTGACCAGAACCGAGGCACCGCAGGCACGGAGCATAGAAAGGTTCATGTCCAGAGAAAAAGGACCCTGCATGGCGTAAATATGGCTGGCAGGCAGTCCCGCCTCCCGGCAGGCAAGAAGGCTCTGCTCCACCGGCAGCACCCGTGCGTAGACCCGCTGGGCAAAATCCGGCAGGGACTGAAAAGCCGCCAGCTCCTTGCTTCCGGTGGTGAGCAGAACCTTGCCGGGGATTTCTTTCAGCTTTTCCGCCGCCTGGGCGGCGCTTTCGGCATAGATGCAGCTTTCCGGCAGCTGGCTCTGCTCCCGCAGCAGCCGCAGATATTCCGTTTTGGAAGCGGCGCAGGCTGCTTGAATGTTCTGCGTTACCAGAGGGGCGTAGGGATGGGTGGCATCCACCACGCAGTCAAAGCTTTTTTGGGAGAAGAGCTTCTCCATGTCCTGCTCCGTCAGCCGTCCGGCGGAAACGGTGAGATTCTCCCGCTGCTCCAGCACGGCTTCCCCATATTCCGTGGCCACGCAGGCGAAAACCCGGATGCCCTGACTTGTGAGCAGCGCGGCCAGCTCCCGGCCCTCGCTGGTGCCGGCAAAAATACAAACCTCATTCATCCCGGTAGCCTCTGGGGGTGACCAGCTTTCCGGCGATGGAACGGGTCATTTCGTTTCCGATAAACACCGTGCAGAACATGTCCGCGTCGTAGTCCCGCAGCTGCCTCAGACTCATGAGCATTGCCTGCTCGCCCTCCCGGCCGATGTTGCGAACCACACCGCAGAGCCTTGTTTCGGGGAGAATTTCCAGAAGAATGTCACAGGCCCTTGCAAGATGGTGAGGGCGGCCGTGGCTTTTGGGGTTGTAGATGGCAATGGCGAAATCCGCCTGGGCGGCATGGCGCAGACGGGCTTCGATCTTTTCCCAGGGGGTCAGCCGGTCGCTGAGGCTGATCACCGCAAAATCGTGGGTCAGGGGCGCTCCCAGCACCGCGCCGCCGGAGCAGGCGGCGGTGAGGCCGGGCACCACCGCAATTTCGGGCTCCATTGAATCTCCCCGGAGCTCATAGCACAGAGCGGCCATGCCGTACACCCCACTGTCGCCGGAGCAGACCATGGCAACCTCCTTGCCCTTTTTGGCTTCCTCCAGGGCCATCCGGCAGCGCTGGGCCTCCCGAGTCATGCCGGTGGTCAGAAATTCCTTGCCGGGATACCGGTTCTTTACCAGATCGACATAGACCTGATATCCTACGATCACCTGGGCTTCCGCCAGGGCTTTCACAGCCCGGAGGGTCATATTTTCTTCATTCCCCGGGCCGATACCCACAACTGTCAGCTTCAAAACACTGCCTCCCATTCTATCTCTGCCAGGGCGACGGTGACGCCGTCCATGGTCTGCTTTTCCAGGATACACTTTTTCCCGTCCACCATGGCGGCTCGCTGGCACACATTGTCCACCCCGGTGACTTTCTTCACCCGTT
This sequence comes from Faecousia sp., assembly GCA_034104845.1. Lineage (GTDB taxonomy): Bacteria > Bacillota > Clostridia > Oscillospirales > Oscillospiraceae > Faecousia. The sequence continues at coordinate 23,027 of JAXECZ010000110.1, forward strand.
CCGATGCCGGGAAATGGCCGGGAACCCGATTGAGTTCCTCCGCGCTGTAAAAGACTGCGGGGAGCTTCCTCTTGGCGCAGAAAGCCAGCAGCCCCGTCTCGTTCTGTTTCAAATCGATGGAGACCACCTTGGCAACCGCCTCCATGGGGATGGGCCCCAGGGCCTGCTCCACCGCTGCCGCGATTTTTTCCTCCGGGATGTCCCGGCGGCAGCCGATGCCCAGATTCAGAACCTTCGGAATCAGGCGAAGGGTGATGTCAAAGGGGGAAAAATCCCGCCACCCGATGTAAATGCCAACCGGCCCACGGCTTCCCGGAATCACGCCGCCGGGCAGGGGGGAGCCTATGGGATAGTCGCACACCAGGGGCACATCCCCCTCTAGAATGGCGGCGGATACCGCTTTCGCCGCCTCCATGCTGCCGATGGTCAGCCCCCTTTGGGCGGCCCAGGCATCCACGGAGAATTTCCGGTTTACATCTGTGGCGGTAGTGATCACCGGGACGGCCCCCAGTGCTTCCGCCAAAGCTAAGGTGAGCCGGTTGGCGCCGCCGATGTGGCCGGAGAGCAGGGAGATGACGAATTTGCCCTGTTCATCCGTGACAAGGACGGCGGGGTCGGTTTTCTTATCCCGAACCCAGGGGGCAATGGCCCGGACGGCCATGCCGGTGCTGCCCACAAACAAGATGGCATCCGCCCAGGAAAACTGCTTCCCGACAAAATCCGCCAGGGGAGGCTGGTAGGGTTCAAAAGCCGTCTGCTCGAATTTATCCGGGGCAAACATCCGGCACTGTCCGGCCTCCATTGCCCCGGCGGCTTTCCGGGCGGTTTGACAGCCCCGGCGGGTGAAAGCAAATACCGCCAGCTTCATACATCCTCCGGAAGACTGGCCGCCTGATGATAGGGCCGCTCATAGCTGGGGTCGTAGAGGAAGGACTTGGCGTATTTGTCGCCCATGCAGTCTCCCACGATGATCAGACTGGTGCGGGTGAGCTTGTTTTCGGTGACGGTTTTGTGCAGGGTGTCCACGGTGCAGCGGAAAATCCGCTCATCCGGCCAGCTGGCCTTGAACACCACCGCCACCGGGGTGGAGCCGGGGTAGCCCCCCTCCAAAAGCTCCCTTTGCAGCTCCTGCGTCAAGGAGGTGGAAAGGTACAGCACCATGGTGGCCCGATGGGCAGCCAGGGAACGAATGCGCTCCCGCTCCGGCACGGCGGTGCGGCCTGCCTGCCGGGTGATGATGACCGTTTGGGAGACCTCCGGCAGGGTGAACTCCTGCTTCAGGGACGCCGCCGCTCCGCAAAAGGCGCTGACCCCAGGGGTGACATCAAACGCAATGCCCCGGGGAATCAGCTCGTCGAACTGCTCCCGGACGGCACCGTAGATGCTGCTGTCGCCGGTGTGGAGCCGGACGGTGGTTTTCCCTGCCTGTTCCGCGTCTAAAATCACAGCGGTGGTCTCCTCCAGGGTCATTTTGGCGCTGTTGTAGATTTCGCAGCCGGGCTTGCAGTAGTCCAGCAGTGCCGGATTTACCAGAGAACCGGCATAAATCACCACATCCGCTTCCTCCAGCAGCCTGGCTCCCCGGACGGTGATCAAATCCGCCGCGCCGCATCCGGCGCCAACAAAATGAACCATATGCGTTCCTCCCTTGGTGATGGAATTCCAATTTCCTGTTCTACCATTTTTCCGCCATTGCCTTTGCATTTTCGCTGACGGCCAGCAGTCCAAAGACCTTGGAGAACATGGCGCAGCCCACTTCCATTTCCTCCCCCGCCCTGTGGCGGAGGTTACATACGATTTCGTCCATCAGCCGCTTCATGGTGGCTTCTTTTAAGCCCGCTGCCTCCAAAATGGACAGGGCGTCGTCGCAGCTGACGCAGCCCAACAGTTCGGCAATCTTTCCGGCGGGCAGTCCCTGGGCTCCGGCGAAGGCAGCCAGAATGGGCATCCGGCAGTCGCCGTATTTGGAGTGGGTGTTCAGCATGTTTCCGGCAATCTTCACCAGCTTGCCAATGTGGCCGATGAGCAGCACTCCCTGAAAACCCAGCTCCCGGCAGATGTCCAGGGCGTCGCCGATGTAGTTGGATACCTGCACCGCACGGTTTGGATCCAGTTGCAGGCCCTCCCGAAGGAATTCCGCGCCGTAGTTGCCCGGGGTGAGCAGCGCGTATTCTTCTCCCTGGGCTCTTTTCTGCCGCAGCTCCACCCGGATGGTGTCAATCAGCGCCGCCTCGCTCATGGGCTCTACAATCCCCGTGGTGCCCAGAATGGAGATGCCCCCCACAATGCCCAGCCGGGGATTGAAGGTCTTTTTGGCCAACTCCTCTCCCTGGGGCACGGAGATGACAATTTCCAGTCCGCCGGAATAGTCAAAGGCGTCCATCACCTCTTGCACGTTCTCCCGAATCATCTGCCGGGGGACGGAGTTGATGGCGGCGCTCCCCACCGGCTGATCCAAACCGGGCTTTGTCACCCGGCCCACCCCCACACCGCCGTCGATGGTGATGCCGGGCCGATTGGTTTTCGTCACCTGGGCGAACACGAGAGCCCCGGTGGTGATGTCCGGGTCGTCACCGCCATCCTTCTCAATGGCGCAGCGGACGGAGTCACTCCCAAATTCAATTTCCCGAACCGTCAGCTCCAATGCAATCCCCTTGGGGGTCGTCAGCTGGACAGCATCCTTTTGCCGGTGACACAGGAGCATCCAGGCAGCGGCCTTGGCGGCGGCAGCGGCGCAGGAGCCGGTGGTGTAGCCCAGACGGAGCCGCTTGCCGTCCTTGATGATGCAGCGCTCCATCTTATCTTCCAAGCTGATACAGCAGGGCGTTGCAGATGGCGGCGGCCACGTTGCTGCCGCCCTTGCGGCCTCTGGCAACAATGTGTGGTGCTTCAGAGGCGATTATCAGCTCCTTGCTCTCCACCACATTTACAAAGCCCACCGGCACACCGATGACCAGGGCAGGATGCAGCCTTCCGGAATCCATCAGCTCTTTGATGGCAATCAGCGCCGTGGGGGCGTTGCCAATGGCAAAAATGCAGCGTTTGTTCAGCGATGCCGCCCGCTCCATGCTCACGGTGGCCCGGGTCACCCCACGCTGCTTTGCCTCCTGAGCCACATCCTCGTCGGACATAAAGCAGTGTACCGTACCGCCCAGCTTTCCCAGGACATTTTTGTTGATGCCCGCCTTTGCCATCTGGGTGTCGGTGACGATATCGCAGCCGGATCTCAGCGCCTCCAGACCGATTTGCACCGCTCCGGGAGAGAAAATCAGGTTTTGGGCGTAGTCGAAATCCGCGGAGGTGTGAATCACCCGCTTGATGACCATTTCGTTTTCCGGCTCCATGGGGGTGTCCCCCAGAAGCTGGGTGATGATCTCGAAGCTCCGTTTTTCAATGTCCATGGGTTTGACATATTCCATCATGGCTTGTCTTCCTTTCCAATTCGGCGGCACCGGTCCAAGAACCGGGCGGCGATTACGGGCTTGGCGTAAAAATGAAGATGGGGGAATCCGGCGTAAAGCCTGTCCGATACCATGCCGCAGCTCCAGGCTGCGCCGGTGGCTTTCTTCGCGGAAAAGCCGTCGCCAGGATCGTCCACATCGTAGTAGTGAAATTCATGGACATTCATTGCTTCACCCTGGCGCAGCAGCATGGAATCTCCGTTGGCGGTGATCCTGGCATAGCCAAAGCGCACCAGATGACCGGTGTAGAAGCCGCCGCCCTTTAAGTAGCCGACCATGGGCTGATCCAGCAGCGTCTGCTGCAAATATAAAAAGCCGCCGCATTCGGCAATGCAGGGCAGTCCCTGCTCCAGTGCCCGGCGGATGGAAGCGCGAATGGTTTCGTTCTTGGCAAGCTCTGTGACATAGAGCTCAGGATACCCGCCCCCCAGATACAGTCCCTGAATCTTCTCCGGCAGGGAAGCATCCGCTAAGGGGGAGAAAGGCACCAGCTCCGCCCCCAGCTGCTCTAACAGACGGAGATTGTCCTCATAGTAAAAGCAGAAGGCCTTGTCCCTTGCCACCGCAATGCGAACCGGGCTTCCCGGCTCCGGCAGGGAAACCCTTTCCCAGGAAAGCATGGGAGCGCTGCGAGCCAGCTCCAAAAGGCCGTCCAGATCGATGTATTTTTCGGCGCTTTCTCCCAGAATTTGCAGTTTTTTCTGCAAATCAGAGATTTCTGCCGCGGTAACCAGCCCCAAATGGCGGCTTTCCAGACTGCAATCCGGCAGGGGAGGCAGAAAGCCCAGCGGCTGAATGGTCCGGGAAAAATGGGAAAGAATCAGCGCCTCCAATTTTGGGTAGAGCATGGGGGAGCAGTTGTTCAGAATCACGCCCCGGATACCGCTGTCGGGGTACAGCCCCAGAAATCCGGACAGCGTGGCGAGAATGGAGTGGCAGGCCCCCCGGACATTCACCACCAGCACTGCGGGAGCCCCGGCGGCCTTGGCAACGGCATAGGAGCTGGCCACACTGCTCACCCCAACGCCGTCGTAGTAGCCCATCACGCCCTCTAAAATGGCAGTGCCCTCAGCCTGGGAGAGCAGGAAGCGCAGGGTGTTTTCTTCAAAAAACTGCAAATCCAGATTCCGGCAGCGGATATTCAGCGCAGCGCCGTGGAACATGGGGTCGATGTAGTCCGGCCCGCATTTGAAGGAGGCGATGGCTTCGCCCCGATTTTTCAGCGCCTGCAAAATCCCGCAGACCACGGTGGTCTTGCCGCAGCCGCTGTTGGTTCCGGCGATGAGCACTCTCGGAAGATATTTTTCCATGGGAACCTCCCAAAGGTTCAACAAAAACCCTTCTGTATAGAATGGGGAATCATCTGATGTTTTTCCGCAGGAACGATACCGAGCGGCAGAGGAGGGGGAAAGATCACCTCCGCACCGAGTACGCAAAAAAGCTGTTCCTTTTTCCACAGGAACGATACCGGGCGGCAGAGGAGGGGGAAAGATCACCTCCGCACCGAGCACGCAAAAAAGCTGTTCCTTTTTCCGCAGGAACGATACCGAGCGGCAGAGGAGGGGGAAAGATTACCTCCGCACCGAGTACGCAAAAAAGCTGTTCCTTTTTCCGCAGGAACGATACCGAGCGGCAGAGGAGGGGGAAAGATTACCTCCGCACCGAGTACGCATTAAAAAAGGAGGGGAGCGGGCAAACTCCCCTCCGGAGGTTCACGCAGCCTGCGTTCCGGCGGGCAATCTGCCTCCGGCAAGGGGGAGCCGGCGACAGCACCGAAAAAGCAAAAAGCCGCGGCAGTGGATTCACTGCCGCAGCCGTTTTTCTGCGTCAAAAGCAGCCGGGTCTCCATACTTGCAGAGACCGGCAGATAACCCAAGCCTTAGCAGTTATCCTGACTTCGCGTCTCATCAGCTGCCGCACCGCCTTCTCAGATATGCATCCAATGACCGGCTTTCGCCCTGTGCGGCCGCCTCCTCGCTTACAGTGGCGGTACCGTTCGGGATTTGCACCCGATTCCCTATTCTCTCCGGCAGCCCATCCGGCTCCCAAAGCACTAAGCTGGCTATTTACTTTCGCCAATAGAATACCACAGCCCCCACCGAAAGTCAATGGAAATCCGGGATAAATCCGGCATCCGCCGCCTCTTCCTCCTGGGTGAAGCCCTCCAACTGGTTGAGAAACATCCAGCTGAGCACTGCGTCGTATTCTTCGTCGGTAATCCGCCGGTCATAGGGGGCGGGCAGATTCCCCATGGGGGTGTACTGGCGCATGAGGCTCACCAAAACCTCCCCAGGACGGAAGGACTGCCCGATCCAGTCCAGAATTTTCAGAGAGTTTTCCACCTGCCCCGGAAGAATCAGGTGGCGGATGATCGTGCCCCGGGTGATTTTCTCACCCTGCCATTGTACCGGCCCCGTCTGGCGCACCATCTCCCGGATCGCTTCCGTTGCCCGGGAGAAGTAGTAGGGAGCGGAGGACAGACCCATGGCCAGCTCGGAGTTGGCGTATTTCAGATCCGGCAGATAAATCTGGATTTTTCCCTCCAATTCTTTCAGCGTCTCCACCCGCTCATAGCCGCCGGAGTTGAATACCACCGGCACGGGCAGGGGCTTTTTCAGAGCATCGGCAATGGTGGGAAGATATTGGGTGGGAGTCACCAGGTCGATGTTCTCCGCACCCTGGGCAATCAGAGCCTCCATCATCTGCCGCAGCTGGGCGGCATCCACCGGCTTCCCCACCGGACGGCTGCTGATGGGGGCATTCTGGCAGTAGCGGCAGCGCAGGGTGCACCCGCCGAAGAAAATGGCACCGCTGCCGCCATTTCCCGCCAGAGCGGGCTCCTCCCATTTGTGAATCATGGTTTTGGCCACCAGGGCTTCCCCCGGACAGCCGCAGAAGCCCAGCTCACCGGCGCTTCGGTTTACCCCACATTCCCGGGGACAGAGCAAACAATGTTCATAGGTCATAGAAATCGCCTTTTCCTCGTAGAATGCTATCAATATATCAAATAATCCCGAAAGACGCAAGAAGAATGCTTTACGAAATGGTGCTGCTGATGTATAATGAATCTCATTGATATCTATTGGCTGCGGGGCCTCCCCGTCAAATTCCAATTTCCCATTCCATCAAACAAGGAGAAATGACCATGAATATTCGCTTTGCCGCCGAGAAGGATATCCCCCAGATGATCGATCTGCTGAAGCAGGTGGGAGAGGTTCACCATCAAATCCGTCCCGACCTGTTCCGCGCCGGCGCTCAGAAATACGACGAAGCTGCCCTCAAGCAGCTGCTGGCAGACCCCAACCGACCCATCATCGCCGGAGTGGAGAATGATAAGATGGTGGGCTACGCTTTCTGTATTTTGCAGGAGCTTAAAAACGACCCGGTGCTCTGCGACCGGAAAACGCTATACATCGATGATCTCTGCGTGGATGAAAATGTCCGCGGCGGCGGAGTGGCCCAGGCCATCTACCAGGGGGTGCTGGACTACGCCCGGGAGGTAGGCTGCGATGCCGTCACCCTGAATGTGTGGTGCGGCAACGACCGGGCCATGCACTTTTATGAAAAATGCGGCCTCAAGCCCCAGAAAATCGGTATGGAGCTGCCATTGTGAGGATACGAAATGCTGGAAAAGAACCAAATCTATGAAGCGGTGATTACCGACTACACCGCCCAGGGCCAGGGAATTGCCCATGTGGACGGCATCACCGTCTTCATCCCCAATGCCATCGTCGGGGAACGGGTGCGGCTTCGGATAGAGCATGTTGGAAAAACCTGGGCTTCGGGGAAAATCACCGAGATCCTGGAAAAATCCCCCCACCGGGTAAATCGGGAGTGCCCGGTGGCCAAGCTCTGCGGCGGCTGTGATTTCTGGCACATGGACTATCAGGAGGAAACCCGCCTGAAAGCGGAGCGGGTGAAAACCTGTTTGAACCGTCTGGCGGGAGAGCAGTTGGAGGAACTTCCCATCCTGGCCGCGCCGGCGTGTCTCGGCTACCGGAACAAGGCTCAGTATCCCGTGGCCAGTAAAAAGGGCCGGGCCTATGCCGGATTCTTTCGGGCGGGCACCCATGATGTTGTGGAGAACAGCCGTTGCCTGATTCTACCCCGGGAAACGGACATGGTTAAGGATGCGGTTATGGATTATGTGAACCAATACCACATCCCCACCTATGACGAAACCGCCCACAAAGGACTGCTGCGGCATATCTATGTCCGCCGGGGAGCCGTCAGCAAACAGATTCTGGTGTGCCTGGTGGTAAACGGGGATAAGCTGCCCCATGTGCCGGAGCTGATCGACCGGCTGAAAAAAATCCCCGGCTTTACTACCTTGACGCTCAGTGTGAACACCAAAAAGGGCAACGCCGTGCTGGGGGACAAATTTATCACCCTCTACGGCCCCGGCTTCATTGAGGATACCCTCTGCGGCCTGAATTTCCGCCTGTCGCCCCGGTCCTTCTATCAGGTGAACCACCACCAGGCCCAGCGGCTCTACCAGGCCGCCATAGAACAAGCCGCCATCACCAAGGATGATCTGGTGCTGGATTTATATTGCGGCGTGGGAACCATCACCCTGGCCATGGCAGCCTCCGCCGGAAAGGTCATTGGGGTGGAGGTGATCGAGCAGGCGGTGGAGGATGCCCGGGATAATGCACGGCGAAACGGCATCCAAAACGCGGAATTTTTCTGCGCCGACGCGGGCCAGGCGGCCCTGGAGCTGGAAAGGCAGGGCGTCCGGCCGGATGTGATCACCGTTGACCCACCAAGAAAGGGATTGAACGCTGAAGCGATCGAGGCCATCTGCCGCATGAATCCCCGCCGCCTGGTCTACATCTCCTGTGACCCCGCCACCCTGGCCCGTGACGTGGCCCTCCTCAAACAGCGCGGCTTCCAGCTGCAAACCGCCCAGACAGCGGATTTGTTCCCAAGATGCGCCCATGTGGAGACGGTTGTTCTTCTGTCGCGAAACAAGTAAAAAAGTTCTAAAAATACCCACAAATAAAGGGATTCCGAGAAATTTGGCGAATTTGGCAGTCTCCCGGAATCCCTTTTTTCGTGTTTTGACAATAGCGTTATCGTCTGCCATTTGACAGGTTGAGACAAGAAACTACTTTTTGGGCTAGTCTTCCGGGGTGGGATAGAGATTACTATTTAATATGTAGAAACACGATTTGAGAGGGGCATCTGGCAGTTTTGCTGGATGCCCTACTTTTTGTGGCTTTATCACAAAATGGTGGATTTGTCAAGTTGAATATGATACAATATTTGAAGCGAAGATTCGTGAGAAATGTGAGAGAGGTCGAA
>JAXECZ010000107.1:0-2270 GCA_034104845.1 Faecousia sp.
TGACCCGCACCGCCGCCTCCGACGTGGATTCCCGCCGTTCAAGCACGTTCAGCTTCATTTCCCCGGCGTCCGCCACCTGGCAAAGGCACTCCTTCCCCTGCCTGTCGCAGACCAGAACCGTCTCCCCGGCTTTCAGCCGCAGCACCCTCGCGTGCTGGGCATTCTCCCCGGTCAGCACAACGGTATCGGCTCGCAGTTTCTCGCCGTCCGCAAAAAAACGCACCATATGCCCATTCCCCCTTTTTTACAGTATAGTGTAGCAGAGCAGACGCAAAGTTGCAAGGGTTTTGCGGAAAAACTATTGACAAATCCCGCTGTCAAGGTTATAATGTTCAGGCAAGTTTGCGAGAGTGTTGGAATGGTAGACAAGCACGTTTGAGGTGCGTGTGGTTACGCCGTGGGGGTTCGAGTCCCCTCTCTCGCACCATGGCGAGTGTTCTTATAGGATTTGATATCCTGTGAGAACGCTCGTTATTTTATTGCTCATTTTGTGCTGGTTCGTAGGTGACATATACACCTCTGCGGGTATTTACCGTTACATCCGGCACAGGCATGGAATCGGTATCCGGGATAAACAGGGCGCCGACGCAGTTGTAGTGGATGGTCAGTTTCTGAACCCACTCCCCGTCGATCTTCTCAGCCTGATAGACCTCAATGTGATCGATCAGCTCGTTTACCATTCGGGGTGTCAGCTTCTTCGCCCGTGTGTACTTTCGCACAGTGGAAAGAAACATATCTGTAGAGACGGCTTCACTGCTGAGCTTGTCCAGCTCTTTGCGGAGCGTCTTGATCTTTTCGGAAAGCGCGGCCTGTTCTTCCTCATAGCGCTGGGACATTTTGGCAAAGCGTTCATCAGACAGCTTGCCGGAGAGATTATCTTCATAGATTCTCTCGAACAAACCATCCAATTCACTGTCACGGGCTTGTGCTGCGGTCAGCTCTTTTTGTTTCAGCTTCCGCTCCAGCTCAACGGTTTTCTGGGTGCTGCCCATGATTGCCTGCTGGAAATCATCCTCATAGCGGACAGCGTACTTGGTGAGCCGTTTGATCTCTCCCAAAACCACCTGTTCCAGGAAATCCACCCGGATGTAATGGGTCGATGTACAAGTCCCCCGGCTGCTGTTGTAGTTGGAGCAGTTGAAGTATTTGATATCGTGATTTCCCTGATTGAAATGGAAGTTCAGATTATGACCACAGTCCGCACAGACCAAAAGTCCGCAGAACATATTACGTTCGCCGTCCTTAGGCTTTCGCCTGCGGATCTTCCCGCGTTTCTCCTGAACCTGCTCCCAGACCACCCGTTCGATGACCGGCTCATGCACATCTTTGAAGATGACCCAGTTTTCCCGGTCATTGGGAATCCGCTTCTTGTTTTTGTAGGATTTGGAGTAGGTCTTGAAATTCAGAACATCCCCGCAATACTCCTGCAAAGTGAGAATATTCACGATGGTGGAGGCGTTCCATTTGGTGGATGGCTGCTGATTTGACCTTCCGGGCTTTCGGATTCCCTTCTTCAGCCAATAGGCGCGAGGGGTGAGGATACCTTCCGATTCAAAAATAGAGGCGATCTGCTCCGTTCCATACCCATCCAGAATCATACTGAAAATTCGCCGAACTACCTGGGCAGCTTCTTCGTCGATGATCCAGTGCTTGGGATTATCGGGGTCCTTCATGTAACCGAATGGCGGTGGCCCCATTGGTTCTCCGGCATTGCCTTTGATCTTATTACTGATCCGGCGCTTTTTGCTGATGTCCCGCGCATACCACTCATTGAACAGGTTGCGGATAGGAGCCAGTTCATTTTCGCCCTCAGCGGTATCAATGTTATCCGAAACTGCCACAAGGCGGATATCGTGTTCCGGGAAGAATTCTTCCATCAATCGACCCACTTCAATGTAGTTTCGGCCCAGCCGGGAAAGATCTTTGACAAACAGCGCAGAGGCCCTGCCTTCTTCCAGCTGGCGCATCATTTCATTAAAGCCGGGACGATCCATGGTAACGCCGGAGACACCGTCGTCAACGAAGGTTACGATATTTGTATAGCCCATATCCTTGGCAGTTTTGGTCAGCAGCTTCTTCTGGTTGCTGATGCTGTAGCTTTCCCCCTCCAGGTTATCATCACGGGACAGGCGGGGGTAAATAAACGCGGTAATGTCGCGTGTTTTCTTGTTGTTCGACTTTTTCATAAGTCCTCCTTTTCTAGCAGTCGAGCAACAAATTTCCTTGCGTTTTCTTTACTTCACGCAACTATTATACCGCGCTTGACTGCG
>JAXECZ010000111.1:0-30366 GCA_034104845.1 Faecousia sp.
TGTTGCTTTTGGGCTCCCGCCTGTTCCAGGAGCGCAGGGTTGCATAGTGGCTCTTGTATTTCTTTCCGGAGCTGGCGATGTATTCAGACAGACGTTCTATCATATTCCTCCAGTCCGGCAGCTCCTCTTGCAGCCTCTCCAGTTCCTCCTCCGACAGAAGTACATTTTTGTACTCGCCGTATTTGTGCTTTATCCCTTTCTTTTTGGGGGGAGAAACCGGCGGCTCGTCCGCCATATCCATCCTGGATTGGATGGGATTGGATTGGATGGGACATGGATTGGATATGGATTGGATAGGAGGGGTATTTTGCTGCATTTTGCTTTCCTCTGCTTCCTCCTGCTGATCCATCTCTGCACCTGCCTCGTTTTGGGGCTCCTTTTTGCTTTTTGCGTTGGTAGATAGCGTTTCGCAGAATTCCGCGTAACGGTCAATCTGGTTGGCCACGGCCTGAAAGGCCACCTCAATGGCCATATCCTCCCCGTCGTACACCTCCCCGGTGAACCGGTAAGAAAAGGCCGCCCGCATCAGGATGCCGAATTGCTCATCGGTAAATTTTCTGGTAATGCTCACCAGCTCCGGAAACAAAACCAGGGTTTCCTGCTTCTTTCGTGCCATAAATGTCTCCTCTCCGTTTTTATATTGTTTTGGGAATGTCCACCGCCGCAGCAGGTAGAGAGATACGGTTTACTTTGGTTTAATTATATCACACTTCTTTTAACTCGTCAATTGTTTTATGTTTACCGTTCAAAAAAATGTTCTACAAATTTGCCCCACCCCAACAGGAAAATGGAATTTGTCGGGGAGGCCCCGCGGCCAATTTCCCACGGGGATTGGCGGTAATCGTCACCCCATTACCCGCCCGGTGACGTTTTTGCGGCAGCATTTTGAACCGAAATGTCCGGTTTTGCGTAGGGAATGCATTCATGCATTCCGCAAGGTAACGCCTTTTGAGGCATTACATGGAACGGGAAAACTCTGGATGATTCGTAGGGAATGCATTCATGCATTCCGCAAATTCTTGTTTCAAAATCGGCGTGTTGAATGGTAAAACCTCAAAAATATGTCTTGGGAAATTACCATTCAACAAACCGTGGAGGTTATCCAATGTTTCGGAACGCATAAATGCGTTCCCTACGCACACGCCGGAGGGTGTCCCACTCATCTGCCCGCCAAATTCCAATTTGCTGTGCAAAACCGATAACTATATCTCATATCTTATATCTCATATCTCATATCTTATATCTCATATCTCATATCTTTTTCAAATTCCATCTCGTCCGTCCACCGCTTGATACCGGTGGTTTTTTTATGCCTGCATGACAGGGCGGGGGAGCGCATAGGCTTATCCGGGAGGGATGCCAATGATATGCGCCTGGAAAGAACTGCTCTCCATTCTGCCCCAGCGGCTTCGGGAGCAGCTGACAGCCTGGCAGACGAATTTGTTGGAGCTGCGGCTGCGCCTGAACCGTCCGGTGGAGCTGGTGCTGCCGTCGGAAAGCAAATGGCTTCCGGAAACCGTCACCCAGGAGGATTTAAGCTTTTGCCTCAACGCCGCCAGCCACTATTCCCCCTGGGCCGCCGCCACCATCTCCCAGGGCTACCTCACCGCCCCCGGAGGACACCGCATCGGAATCTGTGGGGAGGCGGTGATGAAGCAGGGCGCTTTGGCCGGTATCCGCACCGTCCATTCCCTCTGCATCCGGGTGGCCAGGGACTATCCGGGGCTGGCCAAAAGCATCCTCTTCCGGGGACAGGCCATGCTCATTCTGGGGGCGCCTGGCTGGGGGAAGACCACCCTCCTGCGGGACCTTACCAGAAAGCTGGCGGAAAGCAGCACCGTGGCCGTGGTGGATGAGCGGCAGGAGCTCTTTCCCCCTGGGTTTCCCACCGGGAAAAAAATGGACATTCTCTACGGCTGCCCCAAGCCCCAGGGAATCGAAACCGTACTTAGAACCATGGGGCCGGACTGCATCGCGGCGGACGAGATCACGGCAGCCGAGGATTGCCAGGCCCTGATTCGCGCCTGGGGCTGCGGGGTGCGGCTGATCGCCACGGCCCACGCCGCCGGAATGAACGATTTCCGCCGCCGCTGCGTCTACGCCCCCCTGCGGGAGAGCCATATCTTCGACACCTTTCTCATTCTCCACCGGGACAAATCCTATCATATGGAGGAACTCTATCCATGAGCTACAAGTGGATCGGCGCCCTGTGCATTGTGGGAAGCTGCGGCGGCTTTGGGATTTCCCTGGCGGTGCAGCAACGGAACGAGGAAAAGCTGCTGTGTCAGCTCCGGGCGGTATTGGACGAAATGCTCTGGGAGCTGCCCTACCGGCTCACCCCACTGCCGGAGCTTCTGCGCCATTCGGCCAAGGGGAGAAAGGGCATTCTTCCGGAGGTGCTTCTGGAGCTGGCGGAGCAGCTGGACAGGCAGGTGCTGCCCGATGCCCTCAGCTGCATGCATGCCGCCATCGGGAGAGCGGTGCTGTCCTTTCCCAGGCTGCATCAGCTGCTGTTGCTGCTGGGGCATTCCCTGGGGCGCTTTGACCTTTCCGGCCAGCTTCAGGAGCTCACAGCCCTGCGGGAGCAGTGCGACGGGGAAATTCAGGAGCTCCGCCTGGGCCGCAGCGACCGCCTGAAAAGCTATCGTGTTCTTGGCCTGTGTGCCGGTGCCGCACTGGTCATTTTGCTGCTTTGACTATGGAAATTGATCTGATATTTAAAATCGCCGCCATCGGCATCATCGTCTCCATCCTCAACCAGGTGCTCTCCCGCTCCGGCAGGGAGGAGCAGGCCACCATGACCACCCTGGCCGGGCTGGTGGTGGTGCTGATGATGCTCTCTCAAAAGATCGCGGAGCTGTTTCGCCTGGTAAAGGCCCTGTTTGAATTCTGATGGAGGCATTCTGGAAAACGTTGGCCGCTGCCTTGGTCAGCGCCCTGTTGACCCTGCTGCTGGACCATCAGCGCCGGGATTTCTCTGTGATGATTACCCTGGCCGCCTCCGCCATGGTTTTCCTCACAGCCGCCAGGCTGCTGTCGCCGGTGATCCGCTTTCTGGGGCAGCTGGAACAATTGGGCGGCCTGAGTAACGACACCCTGCTGGTTTTGATCAAATGCTTCGGCATGGGCATCGCCGGGGAAATCGCTTGCTCCGTGTGCAGCGATGCCGGAAACGCCTCCCTGGGCAAGGGGCTCCAGTTCCTCACCAACGCCGCCATACTCTACCTGTCCATTCCCGTGTTTTCTGCCCTGATGGATTGCGTGGTTCAGATTCTGGGGGAAGTATGAAAAGATGCCTGACCCTTTTGCTGCTTTTGCTGCTGGCCAGTTTCCTCAATATGGAGGCCTCGGCCCAGTCCTTCACCGCCCCCGCCGTCACCGGGAAAGCGGAAGCGCTCATGCCGGAGAAAACGGACGCCTTTGGAGCGGGGCTGCTGAATATGCTGGAAAAGCTGGTGCCCGCCGCCAGTTCTGCCCTGCGCCACGCCCTCAGGACGGCGCTGGGGGTGTTCGCCTGTGTCTTTCTCGTCTCTCTATTGCAGTCGGCGGGATGTTCTTCCTCCATGTCAGAGCTGGCAGGGGCGGTGGGCATTGCCACCTTGATGCTGCAAAGCTCCCGCTCCCTCATTGGTCTGGCGGTGGATACCGTCAACGAGCTCAGCGCCTATTCCAAGCTCCTGTTTCCGGTTCTGGCAGCGGCCTCCGCCAGCCAGGGGAGCGTCACCTCCTCCGCCGCCCTCTGCGCCGGAACCGCTGTCTTTACCGCCGTGCTCACCAATCTTTTGAGGAAGCTGATGATCCCCGCCATCTATTTCTTCCTGGCTGCCGCCGTGGCAGGCTGCGCCCTGGGGGAGGACACGCTGAAAAGCTTCCGGGACCAGCTGAAAAAGCTCTCCGCCTGGTTTTTGAAAAGTGCGCTCACTCTGTTTCTCACCTACATGACCATCACCGGCGCCGTCACGGGAGCCGCGGACAAAACCGCCCTGAAAGCCACCAAGGCCGCCATCTCCGCGGTGGTGCCGGTCATCGGAAAGAATCTGGCGGATGCCTCCGAGGCGCTGCTGCTCAGCACAGAGCTGGTGAAAAACGCCCTGGGCCTTTACGGCATCTTCGCCTTTCTGGCCATTTTTCTCTCTCCCTTTGTGAAGCTCGGGGCGCACTACCTGGTGACAAAGGGAATCGCCGCCCTCTGCGGCATTCTGGGGAGCAAGCGTCTTACCCAGCTGACGGAGGATTTCTCCGCCGCCATGGGGCTGCTTTTGGGGATGATCGGAACCATGTGCGCCCTAAATATGATTGCAGCCGTGAGCTTTTTAAAGGGGGCGACATAGCTGGAAGCGCTTCGGCAATATGCCCTTTCCGTGATCTGCGCGGCTTTGGTGGTGAGCATCCTCCTGGACTTAACCCCAAAGGGGCGCTTTCAAAAGCAGATCCGTCTGGTGTGCAGCATTTTCTTTGCCGCCGTTTTGCTCAGGCCGCTGCTCAGCCTGGACCTCCCGGAGCGTTTTGGCTTCCAAAGCGATGCCTGGCAGGAGGCGGAGGCGGCGGCAAGGGCGGGGGAAAAATTACACATCCAGTCCCTTGCCGGAATCATACAGAGCCAATGCGAAGCATATATCTTGAAAGAAGCCAGAGCCATGGGAGCACAGGTGCAGGTGCAGGTGGAATTGGACGGGGGAGATCCGCCCGCTCCCGCCGAAGTCACCCTCCGGGGGGAGTTTGACGCAGACAGCGAAGCCCGGCTGAGCCAACTGCTCGCGGAGGAATTTGGTATACCAAAGGAGCGTCAGACATGGTTGAGACAGCCTTTTTCCCAAAGCTGCTGGCAAAATACAAGCATGTTCTCCTGATCCTGCTGGTGGGTATCGGGCTGATGCTTCTGCCCAGCGGGGGAAAAAGCACCTCCCAAAACGCTGCCACGGCAGAGCCGGAGCCGATTGCGAAGACCCAGACGCTCCAGGAGCAGCTCTCCGACCTGCTCAGCCGGATGGAGGGCGCGGGGCGGGTGGAGGTGCTGCTCACCCTGGCCACAGGGGAGGAAACCCTGTATCAAACGGATGGGGACCGAACCTCGGAAACGGAGCGATTCGATACCGTCCTGGTCTCGGACAGCGGACACAATGAGACGGGACTCATCCGCCAGGTGAATCCGCCCACCTACTTAGGAGCGGTGGTGCTGTGCCAGGGGGCGGACAGCAGCGCCCTGCGGCTGGCCATCACCCAGGCCGTTGCCAACGCCACAGGCTTGGGCTATCACAAAATAACCGTTTTGAAAATGAAATGATTGGAGGAGCTGTTTTATGAAAGTCTGGAAGAAAAACCTGGTTGCCGCCGCCGTTCTGGTCACCGTCTGCGCCGGGATATACGTCAACTGGCTGTACACAGAGCAGGAGGAGGTGGCGAGTCTGTCCGATACGCTGGACTATGAAAAGGTGATGAGCGAGGACGGCCTGCTGCTGACGGAGGATGTGGCCGCCATTTCCGCAGGGGAGGACGTGAGCACCACCGCCTCGGACTATTTTTCCGCCGTCCGCCTCTCCCGCCAGCAGGCCAGGGACAACGCGGTGAATATGCTCCAGGAGGCCATGACCTATTCTGAAACCGACAAGGCCGCCGAATCCGCCATGGATTTGGAGGACATTGTGCAGACCGCCCTCAGTGAAGCCCAGATCGAGAGCCTGATCATTGCCAAGGGCTATCAGGACTGCGTGGCCTACATGACCGCCGAGGGCATCTCCGTGGCAGTCTCCTCCCCGGATGGGGGGCTCCAGTCCGACGACGTGGCGGTGATCGCCGATGTGGTCATGTCCCAGTCCGACTATGGCCTGAAAGATATCCGGGTGGTGGAGGTGCAGTAGCCCGGGCCATTATCCGGCATTTCATCCGAGGCAGACCATCCCCGTCTGCCTCCATTTTTTTGTTTTCCATTCCCCAACGCAGATATCACAGAAAACAGTTGTATTTTTCTGGAATTGTGATACAATAGGTAAAAAGTATGCCGTCATTACCCTATGGCGGCGAACAGGAGGAACCAATTATGGCCGAATACAAGCAGTATATCAACCAGGAGCAGGAAAACGGCTCCGTCATGATTTCCGAGGATGTGATCTCCACCATTGTGGAGCATGCCGTTTCCGATGTGGAGGGCGTGGCCGGGATCATCGACAAGCCCGGTGCCGACATTGCCGACCTCATCAGCAAAAACTGGGGCAAGGGAATTAAGATTCTCATCGCCCAGGACAACAGCCTGTCCATCCACTGCAGCGTGGCCATTTCCTATGGTCAGAGCGTGGTGGATATCGCCCAGGCGGTGCAGGCGGCCATCATCAGCGCCGTGGAATCCATGACCGGCGTCAAGGTCCGCTCCGTCAATGTCAATGTCTGCGGCATCGTCCGCAAGTAAGGAACAGCCTATGACAAGAGCAAACGCCAGAGAGCTGGCAGTACATTTGATTTACGGTCGGGAATTCACCGGCGAGGAACCGGAGCAGATCGTCTCCGCCCGGCTGAATCGGGAATACTACGAAAAGCTGGCCCAGGAGAATGAAATCTACCAGGAGCGTCCCAGCGGCGCCCAGGTTCGCTACCTGGATACCGTGGTGACCGGCGTGGCCAACCGCAGCCAGGAGCTCAGCCAGCAGATCAGTAAATTCTCTATCGGCTGGGACATCAGCCGCATCTCCCGGCTGACCAGGTGCGTGATGCAGCTGGCCATTTTCGAGATTCTGTATGTGGAGGATGTTCCCACCGGCGTGGCCATTTCCGAGGCTGTCCGGCTTGCGAAGAAGTACGACGGCAGCGATACCGGCGCCTTTGTCAACGGCATCCTGGGCTCCTTTGCCCGCAGTCTGCCCCAGGGGAAAGCAGAGGAAGAAGCATGAAGACCATCGGTATCGATACCAGCAACTACACCACCTCCATTGCCCTGTTCGATGGAGCCGAGGGTGTCAACTGCTCCAGGCTGCTGCCCGTGAGGCAGGGGGAGCTGGGGCTGCGCCAGTCCGATGCCGTATTTGCCCATATCAAAAGCCTGCCGGAGCTCTCTGGCAGGCTGTTTTCCCATATCCGGGCAGAAAACATCGGCGCCATCGGCGTGAGCACCCGTCCCAGAGCCGTGGAGGGGAGCTATATGCCCTGCTTTCTGGTGGGGCTTTCCCACGCAAAGCTGCTTGCGGATGCCTTTCAGGTCCCGTTGGTGGAGGTGTCCCACCAGCAGGGGCATGTGGCCGCCTCGTTGTGGAGCGCGAATCGTCTGGAGCTGATGGATAGGCCCCATTTGGCCTGGCATCTGTCCGGCGGCACCACGGAGCTGCTGCTGGTGGAGCCGGAGGGGAAGAACGTCCGCTGCACGAAAATTGGAGGCACCACCGACATTTCCGCCGGTCAGCTCATCGACCGTACCGGCCAGCTTTTGGGATTGCCGTTCCCCTCGGGAAAGCAGCTGGATGAATTGAGCCGTCAATCAGAGCGGACGGAGGTATTCCGGGTGAAATGCGAAAACAGCAGCTTTTCCCTTTCCGGGGTGCAGAATAAGGTGCAGCAGTTCCACGAGAAGCATGGCGCTGCCGGGGAGACCGCCGCCTATGCCCTGCGCTGCGTTTCCGCCGCCGTATACCAGGCCACCCGGCAGGCGCTGGAAGATTATCCCGGTTTGCCCGTGGTGTTCTCCGGGGGCGTGGCTTCCAATTCCATGCTGCGGCAGGTGATGGAGCCCCTGTCGCCCGTCTTCTCACAGCCCCAGTATTCCACCGATAACGCCATGGGCGTGGCCGTCCTGGCCCACCGGATCGCGGAGGGATGATATGCAGCAGGTTTTTTCCATTACCCAGATCAACGAATATATTCGCGGCCAGATGGATCAGGACCGGCTATTGAACCAGCTGGCCGTCCGGGGGGAGATCAGCAACTATAAGCTCTATCCCTCCGGGCACCACTATTTCACCCTGAAAGACGAAAATGCCGCTTTAAAATGCGTCATGTTCAAGTCCAACGCCGCCCGGCTTCGCTTCCGCCCGGAAAACGGCATGAAAATCATTGCCATGGGGCGGATCACCGTCTACCCCAGAGACGGCGCGTTTCAGCTCTATTGCAGCGGCCTGACCGTGGACGGGGTGGGGGATTTGTACGCCGCCTTTGAGCAGCTGAAAAAGAAGCTGGCCGCCGAGGGGCTTTTTTCCCCGGAGCATAAGAAGCCGCTGCCGCCGTTTCCGGGAACCATCGGCATCATCACCAGCTCCGCCGGAGCCGCCATCCATGATATGCTGCGAATTCTGAACAAGCGATACCCTTTGACGCAGGTGCGGCTGCTTCCCGTGCGGGTGCAGGGGGTGGAAGCGCCGGGGGAGATCGCCGCCGCCATTCGCTACGCCAATCATTATCATCTGGCCGACCTGCTGATCGTGGGCCGGGGCGGCGGCTCCATGGAGGATCTGTGGGCCTTTAACGACGAGGGGGTGGCCCATGCCATCTACGATTCTAATATACCCATTATTTCCGCCGTGGGGCATGAGCCGGATGTGACCATTTCGGACTATGTTGCCGACCTGCGGGCCGCAACGCCCTCCAACGCCGCAGAGCTGGCGGTGCCGGATCAGGCGGCGCTGCTGCAAAGCATGGATTCCGCCGCCTCCGCCATGGCGTCCTATCTGGCGCGGCAGCTGCGGAGCTCCCGGCAGCGGCTGGCCACCCTCTCCCGTTCTCCGGCGCTGATGAGCCCCACCGGGTATCTGAACCAGCGGAGGACGAATTTGGAGCATTTGAAAACCCGTCTCATCGCCGCCCAGAGCCAGCAGCTTCAGCGCAGGAGGCAGCGGTTTGTGGGCTGCACCGCCAAGCTGGATGCCATGAGCCCCCTCAAGGTGCTCACAAGAGGCTATTCCATCGTGCATCAGCAGGACGGAAGCATTCTGCGCTCCGTGTCTCAGACAGAGCCCGGCAGAGAAATTCAGGTCAAACTCACCGACGGCAGCCTGAATGCCGTTGTGTCCAGAATCCAGGAGGATTGTGTATGAATGCCAAGAACGAAACCTTTGAAGCCTCCATGCTTCGGTTAGAGCAGATCGTCCGTGCCATGGAAAAGGGAGATGTGGAGCTGGAGGAATCCTTGAAGCTCTTTCAGGAGGGAACCGAGCTGATCCGCCGCTGCGGAAAGCTTCTGGACGAGGCGGAGCTCCAGGTGAAAAAGATCATGACTGCCCCGGATGGCAGCCCTGTGGAGGAGGCGTTTACCGATGAGCAGTGAAGAGCGCTTCCGGGAATACCGGGAGTACATCCAGCAATACCTGGAAGAATACTACAGCCGCTTCCATGACCAGCCCCAGAAGCAGCTCTTCCAGGCGATCCGCTACAGTCTTCTCGCCGGAGGCAAGCGGCTGCGGCCCATTCTTGCCTTTGAGTTCTGCCGCCTTTCCGGGGGGGACTGGAAAAATGCCGCCCCCTTTGCCGGTGCCATTGAAATGATCCACACCTACAGCCTGATTCACGACGACTTGCCCTGTATGGACAATGACGACTACCGCCGCGGGAGGCTGACCAACCACAAGGTCTTCGGTGAGGCCATGGCCGTGTTGGCGGGGGATGCCCTGCTGACGGATGCCTTTGCCCTGGCCTCCAGCACCAAGCTGCCGAAGCCGGAAGAAATGGCCCTGGCCATCGGCGTCCTTTCGGAAAACGCGGGCTCCCTGGGCATGGTGGGCGGTCAGGTGCTGGATATGCTCAGCCAGCAGCGGGAATGTTCTGAGCAGGAGGTGCTGGATATCCAGAGCCGGAAGACCGGCGCCCTCATCAACGCCGCCTGTGTCTTAGGCGCCATCGCCGCAGGGGCGGGGGAGAAGCAGCTGCAGGCCGCCGCCGGATTTGCGGGCTGCCTGGGGCTTGCCTTCCAGATTCGGGATGATATGCTGGATGTGATCGGAGACGCCGGGGAGCTGGGCAAGGCAACCGGCCACGATGCCGGTAAAAATACCTTTGTCCGGCTGTATGGGCTGGAGAAGTGCGAGGAGCTGGTGCAGCAGTATACCGATGCCGCTGTTCAGCATCTGCAAGCCTTTCAGGATACCGATGACCTCATCTCCCTGGCCCAAAGCCTCACCGCAAGAAGAACATGAGCCATATCGGCTGCAAGGCGGGAGATCGGTGTTTGTAGAGATATAAGATATCCCGGTCAATGCTGGACAACACAGTAGGGCAGGGGTTTGCGTCATTACGTCTATTTTCCAATTCATCAAACAAACCACAACAGGAGGCGAACACATGAAAATTCAGTTTATCGGCGCGACCCATGAGGTGACCGGAAGCTGCACTCTGCTGGAGGTGGGCGGCAGGCAGTATCTGGTGGACTGCGGCATGGAGCAGGGGGTGGATGTCTTTGAAAACGTTCCGCTTCCGGTTGCGGCCAATGCCATCGAGGCGGTATTTCTCACCCACGCCCACATCGATCACTCCGGCATGCTGCCCAAGCTCTGCAAGGACGGCTTCCGGGGACCGATCTACGCCACCCGGGAGACCGCCAACCTGTGCAGCATCATGCTCAAGGACTCGGCCCACATCCAGATGTCCGAATCGGAATGGCGTAACCGAAAGGCAGAACGGGCCGGGGAACCGGCGGTGGAACCGGTGTACGACCTGGCCGATGCCCTCATCGCCATTTCTCTGTTCCGGCCCTGCGAATATGGGGAGTGCCTGCAGGTGGCCGAGGGCATCGTGGTGCGCTTTACGGACATTGGGCATCTTCTTGGCTCCGCGTGTATCGAATTGTGGCTCACCGAGGGAGAGCAGACCAGAAAAATCGTCTTCTCCGGGGACGTGGGCAACCGGAACCAGTCCATCATCAACGACCCGCAGAGGGTGGAGGAAACGGACTACCTGGTCATCGAATCCACCTACGGAAACCGGCTCCACGAAGCCTCGGGGGATGTGGTGACAGAGCTGGCACAGTGCCTCCAGCGAACCTTTGACCGGGGCGGAAGCGTCATCATCCCCTCCTTTGCCGTGGGCAGAACCCAGGAGATGCTCTACGCCATCCGGGAGATCAAGCAAAAGGGCCTCGTCCACGGCCACCAGGGCTTTCCGGTATATGTGGATTCCCCTCTGGCGGTGGAGGCCACAGGCGTTTTCCTCCAATGCGACTTAAGCTGCCTGGACGCTCAGACCAAGGATTTGGTGAAGCAGGGCATCAATCCGCTTTGGTTCGACGGGCTGAGCCTTTCCGTAACGCCGGAGGATTCCAAGGAAATCAACGAAAATCACCGGCCCAAGGTCATTCTCTCCGCCAGTGGCATGTGCGAGGCGGGCCGGATTCGCCATCACCTGAAGCACAACCTCTGGCGTCAGGAATGCACGATTCTCTTTGTGGGCTATCAGGCGGAGAACTCTCTGGGGCGGCGGCTGCAGGACGGAGCAAAAACCGTCCGGCTCTTTGGGGAGGACATCGCCGTCCACGCGGAGATCGCATCGCTGCACGGTACCTCCGGTCACGCTGACCGGGATGGACTGATCGACTGGCTCCAGGGCTTCCAGGAGAAGCCAAAAACGGTTTATGTAAACCATGGAGACGATGATGCCTGCAAGGCCTTCCAGCAGCTGCTCACTCAGATGGGCTACCACGCGGAAGCGCCCTACAGCGGCACCGAATACGACCTGCTCACGAACCGGATGACCGTATACACCGAATCCAAGCCCATCAGCCGGGAGCAAATTGCCCAGGGGACCGCCCGGGCCAGGGCCGTCTACGCCGATCTGCTGGCGGCAGCGGAGGAGCTGCTGGCGCTGGTGAAAACCCGCCGGGGCAGAACCAACAAGGAAAACGCCAAGCTCACCTCCCAGATTCGCAGCCTCATTGCAAAGTGGAAGGATTGAGAAAACAAGGTATTTGTGGGATTCCTTGAATGGTGCGCCGGTAAGGAGTTTTGCTCTACATCTGCAGAAATCGGGGAGGATGTCATATCCTCCCCGATTTTTTATGCATAAATAATGTCAACTATTGGTTGCTTTATCGATATCTATAAACAAATTATATATCAATTGCCGGATTCATATAGTACACATTCTTCTGGTTCAGCTTATCCCGCAGCAGCTGCACCGCCTCGCCGAAGCGCTGGAAGTGTACCACCTCCCGCTCCCGGAGGAATTTGATCACATCGTTTACATCCGGGTCGTCGCTGATTCTCAGGATATTGTCGTAGGTGGTGCGGGCCTTTTGCTCCGCCGCCATATCCTCCACCAAATCCGTGATCGGGTCTCCCTTGACCTGCATGGTGGCCGCGCTCCAAGGCGTCCCCGCCGCCGAGGCAGGGTAGACTCCCACGGTGTGATCCACAAAATAGGGGGCAAAGGCCGGGTCCTTCATCTGATTGTCCTTGAGATTTCGGGTCAGCTGGTGCACAATGGCGCCAATCATCTCCAGGTGTCCCAATTCTTCCGTCCCGATGTCCGTCAAAAGGCCTTTCAGCTCGTCAAAGGGCATGGAATACCGCTGGGATAAATAGCGCAGGCTGGCGCCCAATTCTCCATCCGGGCCGCCGTACTGGGTCAGAATGATTTTTGCCAGCTTTGGATTTGGATTTTTGATCTTTACCGGGTATTGTAGCTTCTTTTCATAGGAAAACATACTCAATCCTCCTGATTCATGCAGTATTCCCAGGGCCACGGGTCATTCAGCCAGGAATACTCCGCTGCGGCAGTCTGATCCTGATGGCTTAAAGGGCCGTGCTTGCGAACATATTCCTGCCTTTGGTCATGGAGCAGCTGCTGATACCGGCGGTACAGCTCCAAAGCCTCGGCATCGTCCCGGTGGGTGTCCAGATACAGTGCCAACTCCTGAATGGCAAATCCCAGCGCCTGCAGTTCCGCCATGGGGGACTTGGGCAGGGGCTTCTTATTCACCATTCCCATAAAGGGCAGGTCCAGGCCGGGATACAGCGTTCCCCGAACCAATCCCAGTCTGGCCTCGTACTGCTCCGGGTTATCCATTTGGAAAGGAACATAGGGATTGGCCAATGGCGCCACCGCCGGAAGCTTTCCCATCCCTGTTGGAATTTCCCGCTTTTTTTGCTGCATGGTGATTCCTCCTCACATCATGACTGAAATCGTCATTCCAGGTCATACTATGCGGAATTATGGTTTTTGTTCATACCGGCAGGGAAGCGGCATACATTTTCAGAGGGGGGTGGCTGCGTATGGCGCGGATAAGGAAGCTGGGGAACACCGTCTGCTTTTACATCTTCGTGGTATCCATGTTTTTATTTGGGACGCTGCTGACAGATCGGGCCGTGGAAACCGTGTCCGAAATGATGCCGGTGGAACGGCTGCACCGGATCGTCATCGATCCAGGCCACGGCGGGGAGGATGGGGGAGCCATCTCCTGCACCGGCAGAAGCGAAAGCGGCTACAATCTGGAAATCGCCCTGCGGCTGAACGATCTGCTGCGGCTTTTGGGCTATGACACGGTGATGATCCGCTCCACGGATACCTCGGTGTACACCTCGGGGCAGACCATCTCTCAAAAAAAGGTTTCGGATTTAAAGCAGCGGGTGAGGATCGTGGACAGAACCTACAATGCCCTGCTGCTGAGCATCCATCAGAACACCTTTCCGGAGGAAAAATACAGCGGCGCCCAGGTCTTCTACGGCAAGGCCCCGGGAAGTGAGGAATTGGCGAAAGAAATGCAGGAGGCCCTGGTCAGCACCCTGAATCCCGGCAGCAGCCGGAAGGCAAAGCAGGGCAGCGGCATCTATCTGCTGGATAAAATCAACGCCACAGGGGTGCTGATCGAGTGCGGCTTTCTGTCCAACCGGCAGGAAGAGGCCAGGCTCCGCTCCCCGGACTACCAGAAAAAGCTCTGCTGCGTCATTTCCACAACCACCGCCAAATATCTTGCATCCGAAAGGTCATAAAAAAGCCTGCCTGGAGCGGATTTCTCTCAGGCAGGTTTTTTGTGGGGTTACAGCAGGGGAATACCGGCTTTTTCGCAGGCTTCCAGGGTTTTCTGATCCCAGACGCTGGACTGCACCTCACCGATGTGGGCGCAGCCAAGCAGCAGCATGGCAAGGCGGGACTGGCCGATGCCGCCGCCGATGGTCAGGGGAAGCTCATTTGCCAGCAGCATTTTGTGGAAGGGCAGCTCCCGGCGATCCTCACAGCCGGATAGCTTCAGCTGCCGTGCCAAAGACTCCGCGTCCACGCGAATGCCCATGGAGGATACCTCCAAAGCCCGGTTCAGCACCTCGTCCCAGAAGAAGATGTCGCAGTTCAAATCCCAGTCGTCGTAGTCGGGGGCGCGGCCGTCGTGGGGCTTGCCGGAGCGGAGCTTGCCGCCGATTTGCAGGATGCAGGCGGTGGGGTGCTCCCGAACGTATGCGTTCTCTCTTTGCGAGGGGAGAAGCTGGGGATACAGATCCTCCAATTCCTGAGAGGTGATAAAGGACACCTCCCGGCTCAGATGGATGTGAAGCTGGGGATAGCGGACATGGAGCCGGTCGTTGGTGTTGCAGATGGAGCGAACGATGGCGGTGACGATGAGCTTTAAGAAATCCAGATTCCGGTTCTCCCGGGTGATGATTTTTTCCCAGTCCCACTGATCCACATAGATGGAGTGGATGTTGTCCAGCGCCTCATCCCGGCGAATGGCGTTCATGTCGGTGTACAATCCGCCGCCAACGGAAAAATGGTATCGTTTCAGAGCCAGACGCTTCCATTTTGCCAGGGAATGCACCACCTGGGCCTCCGCGCCCACGGCGGGAATATCAAAGCTGACCGGCCGCTCGTAGCCGTTGAGATTGTCGTTCAGGCCGGAATCCCCGGTGACAAACAGGGGAGCGGAGACCCGCTTTAGATTCAGCGCGGTGGAAAACTCCTCCTGAAAGGTTGCCTTGATGTAGGCAATGGCCCGCTGGGTGTCGTAGGCATCCAGGGCGGGGGCATAGTGCTCCGGTATGTAAATTTTGTTCATGTCTTTCACCCTTTCATGAAACTGGCAGGATGGTATTTATTGTATTCCATTTCCAAGCAAAATCAAGCTTTTTTTCGTTTTCCTGAAAATGATTGCTTTTGGAGGCTGTTCTGTTACAAATAGGATGCAATTGCCCGGTAGGATGAAGTCAGAAAAAAGAAAGAAAAATATTTTTCGGAAACCTGTGACCTTTCCGGTGAAAAATCCGTCTATATAGGTGAGAGGCAAAGGAGACGGCGGAAGCTGTTTTCAGATAGATTACACCACTCTTGAATAAGGAGGAACAGAATCATGAATACCTATAGAGAATTACATAACGAAATCCGCAAAAGCGCATGGATCGATGCGGCCAACCGGATCGTCTCTTTCCAGCAAATCGGCGAGGCAGCCTGCTATACCGCGGACGAGCCGGAGTTCTGGCCTCACATCATGGAGCTGGTCAGCGTGGGCTACCGTTTGCAGTGATCGGGATAGAAAAACAGGAGGGCACGGTGTCTGCGTGTCCTCCTGGCTTTATTGGTTCAGCAGCTTCAGCAGCTGTTCCGGGGTATTTGCAATGGCGGCGGCTCCGGCTTTTTTCATATCTTCAACCTCACCGTAGCCCCAGGCGACACCTATGGTGGGGATCCCATGGGCAGCGGCTCCGAGAACATCGAACGCGGTGTCGCCCACCATCACCGCGTTTTGCACACCCTGGTTTTGCTCCAGCAGAAAGGCGATGACCTCACTTTTGGTGGTGCGGCTTTCGTCCATGGAGGCACCGCAGATCCGTTCAAAATACCTTGCCAGATCGAAATGCTCCAACACCTCCATGGCCGTGACCTCCGGCTTAGAGGTGGCCACAAAGAGCCGGTGCCCCTGATTTTGCAGCGCCTCCAGCAGCTCCCGGATGCCGGGGTAGGGGTGATTTTCGTATTTCCCGATGGGCACATAGCGGCTTCGGAAAATGTCGATGGCCTCCTGGACCCGCTCCCTGGGAACGCCGAATTTCATAAACGAATCTCCCAGGGGAGGCCCTACAAACACCCGCATTTCCTCCCGGCTGGGCACCGGCAGCCCAAAGCGCTCCAGGGTCATCTGGGCGCAGTTGAGGATGCCCTCTCCGGAATCGGTGAGGGTTCCGTCCAGATCAAATAAAACCGTTTTCTTCACAGTATCCTTCCTTTCTTTTGTCATGTTACCATATTTCTCGGGAAAGCGCAATGGGCTATGCCAGCAGCACATCGGTAATGAGCATCATGGAAAAGCCCACAAGTAGCGCGTAGGTTGCGGCCCGTTCGTTTCCGTGGTCGTGGGTTTCGGGAATCATCTCATCGCTGATGACGAAGAGCATGGTTCCTCCGGCAAAGGCGAGACAGAACGGCAGCACCGCGGAAGCCAGGGTCACGGCAAAAAAGCCCACAAGGGTTCCCGCCATTTCAATGAGTCCGGTGGTCATTCCGCACAGAAACGCCTTTCGGGGGCAGAACCCAGCGGCCAGCATGGGAGCCACGGTGACCAGCCCCTCGGGAACGTTTTGCAGGGCGATCCCGCCGGAGATGAGCATTGCCGCTTTCCAATCCCCGGAGCCCAAGCTCACCCCTGCGGCCAGTCCCTCCGGGAAATTATGGATCGCCATGGCCGCGATGAAAAGCAGAAGCTTATCGGCGTGGAGGTTGTGTACCTGCATATCCTCCTGCCAGCCAATGAGCTTATGGATGTGGGGCACAATGCGGTCAACCAGGCTGATGCAGCCAGCCCCGGCAAAAATACCGCAGAGGGTGATGAGCAAGCCGCCGTTTTCCTCCCGTTCAATGGCGGGGAGGATCAGTCCCAGAATCGCCGCGGAAAGCATCACCCCCGCCGCGAAAGCAAGCACGATATCACTGAACCGGTGGCTCATTTTCCTGCAGGGAAGCCCCAGGATCGTGCCCAGAATGGTAGCGCCTCCCACAAACAAAGCCGTGAAGCATACAAGCATCCGATACACCCTTTCCAAAAAGATATCACGTTTTCAGCATATGCGTGGTGGATGCTGCCGGTTTCAAAAAACGACAGGGACGGATGGAATTTCGTGACCGGGCCGGTGGGCGATGCACAGGAAAAATGCAGCGGCGGGGAAGTCCCTACCGCTGCGATTTTTATGCTGTTTTCTTTTTCATGGGGAGCTGGGAGAGGATCACACCGGCGAAAACCAGGCCGCAGCCCAATAGCTCCCGGGTGGTCATGGTGTTGTGGAGGATCAGCCAGCCGCCCAGCGCCGCGAACACGGATTCCAGGCTCATGATGAGGGAGGCAGTGGTGGGCTCCAGATTTTTCTGCCCCACGATTTGCAGGCTGTAGGCAACGCCCATGGAGAGGATACCGGCAAAGCACAAAGGAAGCCAGCAGGCAAGAATGCTGCCCGTGTCCAGCTTCTCTGTCAGCAGCATCCAGGGCAGCGACAGCAGGGCCACCACCAGCGCCTGGACGCAGTTGAGCCGCAGTCCATCCAGATCGCCGGAAAAGCGGTCGATCAGGAGGATCTGAACGGCGAAAGCCAGGGCGCAGCCAATGAGGAAAAGATCCCCAATGTTGATGGCGGAGACGCCCATGAAGCTCAGAAGATACAGCCCCACCAGGGCCAGAACCACACTGAGCACCGCGTTCAGCCCCGGCTTCCGGTGGACGAAAACCCCCAGCATGGGCACCAAGACGATGTACATGGCGGTGAGGAATCCGGCCTTTCCCGGGTCGGTGTAGATCAGACCGATCTGCTGCAGGCTGGCGGCAATGAACAGTGCGCTGCCGTAGACGGCTCCCGCGATCCACAGCCGCTTGTTCTTCCATTTTGCCAGGGATTTTTGGATTCCGATTTTCACATCGAAAACCAGCGTGAGCAAAAACAGGAAAATAACTGCCAGGCCGCATCGGATCGCCTGAAAGGTAAAGGGCCCGATCAGGTCCATGCCAACGCTTTGGGCAATGAACGCCAAGCCCCAGATGGATGTGCCGCAGAGCAGCGCGAGAGTACCTTGTAATTGTTTTTTCATATAAATCACCAGCGGGTAATTTATCATATTTACACAAATTTTGCAAGCCCCCGGCACAGATTTGCTTTTTTTGCCGGAACGTGGTATGATTGGGGAAAATGCATTCTTCCAGGAGGCTGCCATGGAAACCCTTTTTCTCCCCACGCTGCATTATTTCGCCATGAACAATATTTTCACCGGCTCCATGGGGGCGTTTCGGTTCCGGGCCGCGCCCACCGTGGTTATGGCCACGCCGAAAGAGGTGGATTTTGAGCAGAGCACCATTCATGTGGAATTCTGGCACGGGCCATATTGCTACGAAAAGAGCACTATGGAAGGAGCGAAGACCTTTCCCCTGACCCCCCAAGGACGGGAGGATATGCTCAAATTTTTGGAAGAAAATATCTGATTCCGTCCGGTTCCGGAGGCCCGATCTGTCCGTGAAAAAAGAGGGCCGGATTTTCAGTTGACATTTTTCCGATTTGTGATAGAATAGCAGGGATATGCAAAGACGATACGGAAACCAAACAGATTCCGGGCGCCGCAGCGAGAGGGGAATGGTGGGAGCCCCTTGTGTGCCGGTTCTGCAAGCCACTTCCGTTGTTGCCCGGGAGGACCGGGACGGGCGCTCCCGTTACAGAGCGGCTAAGATGTCCTGTATTTCAGGATAATTAGGGTGGTACCGCGAGAGAATCTCGCCCCTATGCCGGGGGCGGGGTTTATTTTTTTGAAATCTTTTTTGGAGGTCATACCAATGAGCCAGAAACCCTATGGTGTCAATGAACTGCGCGAGATGTTCCTCTCTTTCTTTGAAAGCAAGGGGCACCTGCGCCTGCCCAGTTTTTCTCTGATTCCCCAGAATGACGCGTCCCTGCTGCTGATCAACTCCGGCATGGCGCCCATGAAGCCCTACTTCACCGGCGAAGTGGAGCCGCCCCGGCACCGGGTCTGCACCTGCCAGAAGTGCATCCGTACCGGCGACATTGAAAACATCGGCAAAACCGCCCGCCACGGCACCTATTTTGAGATGCTGGGCAATTTCTCCTTTGGCGATTACTTTAAGCACGAGGCAATTGCCTGGAGCTGGGAGTTCCTCACCAAGGTGGTG
Organism: Faecousia sp.; assembly: GCA_034104845.1. Classification (GTDB taxonomy): domain Bacteria; phylum Bacillota; class Clostridia; order Oscillospirales; family Oscillospiraceae; genus Faecousia. The sequence goes on from JAXECZ010000111.1 coordinate 19,046, forward strand.
GGGCTGGACGAGAACCGGCTGTATCCCTCCATCTATGAAAATGACGACGAGGCCTTTGAGATCTGGAACAAGGAAGTGGGCGTCCCCGCCGACCGGATCTTCCGCTTCGGCAAGTCCGATAATTTCTGGGAGCATGGCTCCGGCCCCTGCGGCCCCTGCTCGGAAATTTACTACGACCGGGGAGAGAAGTACGGCTGCGGCAAGCCCGACTGCACCGTCGGCTGCGACTGCGACCGCTACATGGAGGTCTGGAACAACGTTTTCTCTCAGTTCAACAACGACGGCCAGGGCAACTACACCGAGCTGGCCCAGAAAAACATCGATACCGGCATGGGCCTGGAGCGGCTGGCGGTGGTCTGCCAGGATGTGAACAGCCTGTTTGATGTGGACACCGTTATGAACATCACCAACAAGGTGACGGAGCTCACCGGCGCTTCCTACGGCCAGAGCGTGAAGATGGACGTTTCCCTGCGGGTCATTACCGACCATATCCGGGCATCCTCCTTTATGATCGCCGATGGCGTTCTGCCCAGCAACGAGGGCAGGGGCTATGTGCTTCGCCGTCTGCTGCGGCGGGCTGCCCGTCACGGCAAGCTGCTGGGCGTGAACCATCCGTTCCTGTACCAGGTGGTAGAAACCGTGGTTCGGGAGAACGAGTGCCACTATGCCTATCTGCGGGAGCGGGCCGAATACATCACCAAGGTGGTAAAGGTGGAGGAAGAGAACTTTGCCCGCACCATCGACGGCGGTATGAAGATTTTCGCGGAAATGCTGGCAGACCACAAGGCCAAGGGAGAAACCGAATTCTCCGGCGCCGATGCGTTCAAGCTCTATGATACCTACGGCTTCCCCATCGACCTGACCCTGGAAATGGTGGCCGACGAGGACATGACCCTGAATCAGGAGGCCTTTGCCAAGCTGATGCAGGAGCAGAAGCTTCGCGCACGGGAGGCCCGGAAGGCGCTGGGCGATTTGGCCTGGGCGGGCATCGACCTGGGCTTGGACAACACCCCCACCAAATTCCTGGGCTATGAAAGCAGCCAGTGTCAGGCAACCGTTTTGGCCGTCTGTGTGGGCGACGAGGTCTCCGGCTCCATTGCCGGCGGCGAGGATGGCATTGTGGTTCTGGATCAGACGCCTTTCTATGCGGAGATGGGCGGCCAGGTGGCAGACCACGGTACCATCACCCTGGGGCAGAGCTGCTTCCAGGTGAATGATGTCCAGAAAGACAAGGGCGGCAAGTACCTGCACCACGGCAAAATGCTTCAGGGCTCCTTGAAGGTGGACGATGTGGTGGAGGCCGCCATCGATGTGGAGCGGCGCAAGGCCATTATGCGGGCCCATTCCGCCACCCATCTGCTGCAAAAGGCGCTGACCACCGTTCTTGGCGACCATGTGCATCAGGCGGGCTCTCTGGTGGAGCCGGATCATCTGCGCTTCGACTTCACCCACTATTCCGCCCTGACCCAGGAGGAGCTGGCTAAGGTGAACAATATTGTTCAGGACGCCATTCTGGAGGGCTTACTGGTGGACACCAAGCAGATGCCCATTGAAGAGGCAAAGAAGCTGGGGGCAACCGCCCTGTTCAGCGAGAAATACGGCGATACCGTCCGGGTCGTGAACATGAGCGGCTACTCCATTGAGTTCTGCGGCGGTACCCATCTGGACAACACCGCCAAGGTTGGCGCTTTTGAGCTGGAAAGCGAGGGAAGCGTTGCTTCCGGTGTCCGGAGAATCGAGGCGGTGACCGGCAAGGCCTGCCTGCAAAAAATGGAGGCAAGTCAGGCGGCTCTGTCCGAGGCCTCCTCCAGGCTGAAGGTAAAGCCCAATGAGCTGGGAGCCAAGATTCAGAGCAATCTGGAGGAAATCAAGGAGCTGAAGCGGATCATCGAGCAGTATCAGGCCAAGGATGCTGCCGGGGAAGTGGATCGGCTCCTGTCCGGTGCAAAGGAAATGAGCGGCCTGAGGGTGCTCACAGCCAGACTGTCCGGCGTGGATGCCAATCGGCTGCGGCAGATGGGCGACATGCTGCGGGACAAGGATCCCTCTGTGGTCGCGGTGCTGTCCAGTGTCAATGGTGACAAGCCCTCCTTCCTGGCGGTTTGCGGCAAGGAAGCGGTGGCCAAGGGCATCAAGGCCGGTGAGCTGGTGAAGCTGGTCTGCTGCGCCTGCGGCGGCTCCGGCGGCGGCAAGCCCGATTCCGCCATGGGCGGCGGCAAGGATGTCAGCAAGGTGGATGAGTCCCTGGCACAGGTGGAAGGATTTATTTCCTCCAAGCTCTAACAGAAATCTGATGGCGCAGCTTTTCCGGCTGCGCCATTTTCAAAAGGGGGGAGGTTTGGCGTATGAGAAAGCTTCTGTGGTTCACAACGGGCTTCGCCATTGGCTGTGGCTTGTGCGTCACCGTGTTCTGGCAGAAGAATCTGCTCCCCATGCTTCTGTATGCAGCTGTCTGCTGCGGGCTCTGCTTTCTGTTTGGCTTCCGCAACGAGCTGTTCCGGTTTCCCACGGGAGCCTATCTGGGCCTGACCGTTTCTCTTGCCTGGTTTTTCCTGTTTCAGAATCACTATCTCCGGCCCATGCAATCCATGGATGGGGCAACCTTTCCTTTGAGCATTACCGCGTCCGACTACAGCCAGCGGACGGAATACGGCTTCTTCGTGGATGGCTTCACGGTTTTGGAGGGCAGACCCTACCGGCTGCAGCTGTTTCACAGTGGGGAGGAGCCCCTCTCTCCGGGAGAGGTTCTGAAAGGGCAGTTCCGGCTGCGCTTAACGGTGCCGGGCGGGGAAAAGGATTCTGACTACTATCAGGGCAGCGGCATTTTCCTGGTTGCCAGCCAAAAGGGGGAAGCGGTTCGTTCCCGGTCAGAGAGAAATGAACTGTTCTTCCTGCCGCCCCGGGTGGCCCAAGCAGCACGGGAGCGCATTGGGTCGTTTTTCCCCGGGGATACCGCAGCCTTTGCCAAGGCGCTGCTGCTGGGGGACACCTCCGATTTGAGCTACACCGTGGACACCGCCCTGAAAATCAGCGGCATTCGCCATGTGGTTTCCGTGTCCGGGCTGCATGTGTCCATTTTGTTCAGCCTGGTTTATCTGGTTTTCCGAAACCGGCGGTGGCTGACCTTTTTGGTTTCTGTCCCGCTTCTGCTGTTTTTCGCTGGGATAACCGGCTTTTCCCCCTCGGTGAACAGGGCCTGCCTGATGTGCGCGCTCATGGCCTTTGGCGGAGCGGTAAAAGGGGAATACGACAGCCTGACCAGCCTGTCCTTTGCGGTGCTGTGCATGCTGGTGATGAATCCCTTTGTGCTGCTGTCCGTGAGCTTCCAGCTGTCGGTGGCAAGCGTGTTGGGGATCCTGCTGTTTGCGGCGCCCATTGCCAACAGAATGAATGGCATTTCCAGCGGAAAAAGGGGAATCGCAATATTTTTGACCCGCTGGTTTTCTTCCTCCGTTTCCGTCTGCCTGGCTGCCATGGTTTTCTCCACACCGTTAAGCGCCTATTACTTTGGAATCATCAGTCTGGTGGGTGTCCTTACCAATTTATTGACCATTTGGCTCATTGCGTTTTTATTCTGCGGTGTGGCCCTTGTGTCCCTTTTCGGCGGAATGCTGCCTACGGTCTGCCGTTGGGCGGCGTGGCTCATCTCCTGGCCTATGCGCTATGTGCTGTTCACCGCCGAGGCACTTGCCAAAATTCCCTTTGCTGCGGTGTATACCCAGAGCGGCTATGTGACGGCATGGCTGGTTTTTTGCTATGTGCTTTTGGCGCTGTACCTGATATTCAGAAGATGGGGAAAAATCTATCTTACGGCAGGAGCGGCCTGCCTGGTTTTGGCGGTGGCTGCTTCCGTTGTGCTCCCGCGAAAGGACAGCCTGCGCTTAAACGTGCTGGATGTGGGGGAGGGGCAATCCATTCTGCTTCAAACCGGCGGCCAAAGCTTTTTGATCGACTGCGGCGGCAGCAGCGATACAAAAACGGCGGACCAAATTGCCCAGACCCTTTTGAGCCAGGGCATTTTTCGTTTGGATGGCCTGGTGCTCACCCATTATGACCGGGACCATTCCAATGCCATCGAAGAGCTGGAAACGAGAATTCCGGTGAATCGGTTTTATCTTCCGGTACAGGAGGAAAGCAGCCCGCGTTTTACCCAGCTGAACCAGCCGGACAGAGCGGTCACCCTGATCTCCCAGAATTATGAAATTCCCCTGGGAACGGGGAAGCTGACCCTGCTGGAACCGGGAAAATCGAAAAACGACAACGAAAACTCCATGTGCGTCTTGTTTGAAGCACCGGAATGTGTTATACTGATAACCGGTGACCGCAGCCAAACCGGTGAACGGGATTTGCTGGAACAATACGCGCTTCCCCATGTGGATATTCTGATCGCAGGGCACCATGGCTCCAAGTATGCAACCTCCTATGCGCTTTTGGAGGCAGTGCAGCCAAGGATCGTCATCATCTCTGTGGGAGAAAACAGCTATGGGCATCCTGCACCGGAGGTTTTGAATCGGCTGGCGGAATACAACTGCACCGTATACCGGACAGATCTGCAGGGTTCGGTTCTTCTCAGGAGGTAACTATGGCAAAGAAGCCCCAAACCGATGGCGCCTTTCAAAATCTGAAAGCATCCATTCGGAATCAGAAAATCGACAGGCTCTATTTTTTCTTCGGGGAAGAGACGTTCCTGATGAACTACTACCTGGAAGCCATCAAAAAGCAGCTGCTGGATCCGCTTACGGAGTCCTTTAACTTTCACCGGTTCACCAGCGAGAATTTTAACCTGACCGATTTTTTGGAGGCGGTGGAGAATCTGCCCATGATGGCGCAGGCAACCCTGGTTCAGGTGGATGATATTGATCTTTTTAAGCTGAGCGACACGGAGCGGGAGAAAATCGCCGCCGTATTCCAGGACATTCCTGAATACTGCACCCTGGTTTTTACCTACCTCACCGTGGCATGGAAGCCGGATAAGCGGCAGAAAAAGCTGTGGGAGGCAGTGGAACAGAATGGACTGCCGGTGGAATTCCGCAAGCAGGACCAAAAAGAGCTGATCCCCTGGATCTCCAGGCATTTTGCCGCCCAGCAGAAGCGGATCTCTAACGAGCTCTGCGGCTATCTGATCGACATCACCGGCGGCACCATGACGGCCCTCAGCGGTGAGATTCAGAAGATTTGCGCCTATTCCGGTTCCGATGAGATCAAAAAGTCCGACATCGATGCGGTGACGGAGCCGGTGCTGGATGCGGTGGTCTTTCAGATGACCGATCAGATCAGCGCCGGGGCCTATGAAAACGCGTTTCAATGCCTGGGGCAGCTTTTAAAAATGCAGCAGGAGCCTTTGGCCATTCTGGGCGCCCTGGGGAGTCATTTCCGGCGGCTCACGGCGGCCAAAGCGCTTCAGGAGCTGGGCAAGAACGCCTATGATCTGCAAAAGCTCTGCGGCATTCCGGACTATCCGGCGAAAAAGCTCATGGAGGCGTCCCGGCGTATGGATAAGGTCTTCTGCGGCAGGGCATCGGAGCTGGTGCTTGAGACGGACTACAAAATGAAAACCTCCTTTGACGACAGCCAGCGGCTTTTGGAGCTTCTTGTGCTCCGGCTGGCCACGGAGGCGAGCCATGGTTAAAATTCGGGAGGCCATCGTGGTGGAGGGGCGCTATGACAAAAACGCCCTGAGTCAGATCGTGGACGCGCCTATTTTTGAAACCCGTGGCTTTGGCATCTTCAAGGATCCGGAGCAGCTGGCCCTGCTTCGGGCGGTGGCGGAAAAGCGGGGGCTTATTGTGCTGACGGACTCCGACGGCGCGGGCTTTGTCATTCGGAATCACATAAAAAGTGCCATTCCGGGAAAATATCTAAAGCATGCCTATATCCCGGATGTTCCCGGCAAGGAAAAGCGGAAAGCTTCCCCCGGGAAAGAGGGGAAGCTGGGGGTCGAGGGCATGACAAAGGAGGTCATTCTGGCGGCTCTGAAAGCCTCCGGCGCCACCATGGAGGAGGGGACGGAGGCTTCGCCCCAGGGAATCACCAAGCAGGATTTTGTTGCGTTGGGTCTTTCCGGGATGGCGGACAGCAGCCGCAAGCGTCTTGCCCTCCAGAAAAAACTGAATCTGCCGGAGCATATGAGCGCCAATGCCCTGCTTCAGGCGGTGAATTTGCTATATTCATTGGAAACGCTTTCGGAGCTGGTGAAAGCGTTGGAGAGAGAAAATGGTTGATATATCCGTTCATAATTTAACAAAGTTTTTTGTCATCGGGGAAAACCTGCTGCAGGGGCTGAGCTTTGATGTGCAGGAGGGGGAGTGCGTTGCCATTCTCGGACGGAACGGCTGCGGCAAAACCACCCTGTTTCGCATCCTCACCGGGGAGCTGGACTACGACGAGGGGGAGGTGTACGTCAACCCCAACAAGCGTCTTGGCCTGATTTCCCAGATTCCGGTGTTCCCGGAGGGCTACACCGTGGAGGATGTGCTTCGCTCTGCCTATGCCGGTCTGCTCAAGCTGCAAAGGGACATGATCGCGTTGGAGCAGCAGATGCAGTCCGGGGCAACGGCGGAGCAGCTGCGGCAGTATGATGCCCTTTCCAACCGCTTCCAATCCGGCGGCGGCTATGACATGGATGTGGAGACGGATAAAATCTGCAATGGCCTGGGCATCACCCAGGAGCAGCGGGTTCAGGCGTTTTCCAGCCTCTCCGGCGGCGAAAAGACCCGGGTGAATCTGGCGCGATTGCTGCTGGAAAAGACGGACATTTTGCTGCTGGACGAGCCCACCAACCATCTGGATCTGAACAGTGTGGAGTGGCTGGAGCAGTATATTCATTCCTTTAAGGGCACGGTGCTGGCCATCTCCCACGACCGGTATTTCATCGACCAGGTGGCCCAACGGGTGATTGAGATCAGCGACGGACACGCGGAATTCTATTCCGGTAACTACTCCTTCTATATGGACGAAAAGCAGGCCCGGTTTGATTTGCAGCTGAAGCAGTATGAGCAGGAGCAGGCCAAGCTCAAGCAGCTGGGCTTCACCGTGGAGCGGATGAAAGGCTGGGGCATCAACAACCGAACCCTGTACCGCCGGGCCATGTCCATTCAGCACCGGATGGACCGCATCCGGAAAACCGAAAAGCCAAAGACGGAAAAGACCATGAAAGCCTCCTTCGGAGAAAAGGATTTTTCCGGCGACGTGGTGTTCAAAATGAAGAATGTATCCAAGGCCTTTGGCGACAGGACACTTTTTTCCGATGTGAACCTGAATGTGGAGGCAGGGGAGCGGATCGCCCTTTTGGGCGACAACGGCACAGGAAAATCCACCTTTATCAAGTGTCTGCTGGGGGAGGAGGACTGCGGCGGAAAAATCCAGTTCGGGCCCACTGTGAAATGGGGATACCTGCCCCAAATCATCCACTTTGACCACCCCGAGCGCAGCCTCTACGACACCATGCTCTATGAAAAGAACTGCACACCCCAGACAGCGCGGGACCGGCTGGGCGCGTTTCTGTTCCAGGGGGAGGATGTGTTCAAAAGCGTTGGCAACCTCTCCGGCGGCGAGCAGTCCCGTCTGAGATTGTGCATGCTGATGGATGAAAAAATCAATCTGCTGATTCTGGACGAGCCCACCAACCACCTGGACATTGCCTCCCGGGAATGGGTGGAGGCGGCCATCGAGGAATTCGAGGGTGTGCTGCTTTTTGTGTCCCACGACCGTTACTTCATCGAGAAATTCGCCGAGCGTATCTGGCTGCTGGAAAACGGAACCATCCGGGACTTCCGCTGCGGCTATCAAAAATACCGTTCGATTCTGGAGCATGAAAAAGCTTCCACACCCGTGGTGAAGCAGCCCCCGAAAGAGAAAAAGGAAAAGCCCAAGGGCGGCACCAAGGACTCTGAGAAGCTGGTCCGCAAGCTGGAACGGGAGATCGAAAAGCAGGAGCAAGCCATTGCTCAGCTGGATGAAAAAATGGAAGCCGCCGCTGCGGACTATCAGGAGCTGACCCGACTGCTGTCCGAAAAAGAGACTGCGGAAGCAGCGCTGATGGAGCTGATGGAGCAGTGGGAAGCGGCCCAGGCTTGACTTGACAGGAGGAAACATGATACAGCTTCGGAAGCTCCATAGCAAAAACCTTTGGGAAATTGTGGCGCTGGAAGTGGCAGAAAGTCAGAAAAGCTTTGTTGCCACCAATACCCAGAGCATTCTGGAGGCCTACTGCGCCATAACAAACGGCTCTGTGGCGCTGCCCTTTGGAATCTACGACGGGGATACCCCGGTTGGCTTTACCATGATTGGCTTTGGCTGCGACGACTGGGAGGATGCCCCCGCCATTGCCCAGGGAAATTACTCCATTTGGAGATTGATGATTGACAAGCGTTATCAGGGCAGGGGCTACGGCAAAGCTGCCATGGAAGCCATTCTCAAATACATCCGCTCCTTCCCCTGCGGTGAGGCGGAATACTGTATGCTCTCCTATGAACCGGAGAATACGGTAGCCAGGGAACTGTATCACAGCTTTGGATTCACGGAAAATGGTGAGATGGACGCAGATGAGATCGTAGCCGTGGTGAAGCTCTGAATCAGAGGTTGACATGGGGCATGAATCCTCCTATAATAAGGTGAAAAAACAAATAAGGAGCGATAAATAACAAATGAGTTCTTGCAATGGAAATTGTTCCAGCTGCGGGTCGGATTGCTCTGACCGCAAGCAGGAGAGTCTGCTGGCATCTTTGAATCCGAAATCCACCGTGAAAAAGGTGATTGCGGTGGTGTCCGGCAAGGGAGGCGTGGGCAAATCCACAGTTACCTCCATGCTGGCCGTTGCCATGGCCCGGCAGGGAAAGCGGGTTGGCGTTCTGGATGCGGACATCACCGGCCCCTCTGCTCCCACTGCCTTCGGCGTGACAGAGTGCCAGGGCGCGGATACCGATGGCCTGTATCCCGCTTTGACCCGCAGCGGCATTCAGGTGATGTCCATCAATCTGCTGCTGGACAATCCCGGTGATCCCGTTGTATGGCGGGGGCCGGTGATCGCCGGGGCGGTGAAACAGTTCTGGACGGATGTGATTTGGGAGGATGTGGATTATCTGTTTGTGGATATGCCTCCCGGAACCGGCGATGTGCCGCTGACCGTGTTCCAGAGCCTGCCGGTGAACGGAATCATCATCGTCACCAGTCCCCAGGATCTGGTGTCCATGATCGTGAGCAAGGCGGTAAAGATGGCCGAAATGATGCACATTCCCGTGCTGGGCTTCGTGGAGAACTATTCCTATCTTCTGTGCCCGGACTGCGGCAAGAAGATAGAGGTTTTCGGAAAGAGCCATCTGGACAAAATTGCTCAGGAGCACAATCTGCCCGTGCTGGCGCGGCTTCCCATCGACCCAAGGGTTGCCGAGGCCTACGACAACGGCCAGATGGAAACCGTGAACACCGATGCCCTGGCGGAAGCGATCCAGGCGATAACGGCTGCGGAATAACAAAAGAGCTGAGTTCCTCCGATTGGAGAAGCTCAGCTTTTTTCATATGTGTATCGGCTGGACGCACCGTGTTGATAACTTGGAATTTATCGATTCAAAGCTTGCTGTCGAATACATACCAGATGCCCAGCAAAACCGCCGCAAAGGGGGCATAGGTCAGCAGCGCCCCGTGGGTGATATCGATGACGCTGAAACCGGCGTACTCCATCAGGTAAAACAATCCGCAGGTCAACGCGGAGGAGAGCACGGCGCGGGTCAGATTCTTGCCGATGGTATTGGAAAAGAAGAAGGTATACAGCAGCCCGATCACAGGGTTTGCCACGGTAAACAGCACGCACAGCAGGGGATTGAACAGGCTCACAAGCAGCGCCATGAGCAGCACCCCCAGCAGCACAACCGGGGCGGAATTGGCGATCACACCGGGCAGGAATGCGTTCAGCGCCCAATTGGCTGCCAGATTTAAAAAGATGGCAAGGGCAACCGCCGCAATCCGGAAAACCAGCCAACCCAGAAAGGAACGTCCGTTGGGCAGCAGATAATTCAGAAGATGAATGATAAAAGAGAGAATGATCAGCGACAACAGCTGCGCCGAAAGCAGGGAAACCGTGGAGCAGGCGGAATAGGAGAGAATGAGAATGTCGTTGCGGAAGATGGCAAAGGGCAAGGGAGACAGGTATTGATTCAGGTTCCAGGGCTTGAGGGTATACACGGTGACGGTGATGGCGTAAACGAACAGAACGCCCAGAAATCCGGAAATGGAGCGGTTGACCGTACAGCGGGGCCCAAAGAACAGCCGAAAAACCATGCCCAGGCCAAGGGAGAATACGATCAACCCCAGGAAAAGAAGAATCAGCGACTCCATGGTGGTGGGAATCAGGGAGCCGGTAGCGTCCAGGGCGGACTGTATGGAACCAATCAGCCGGTCAGCGCCAAGAACAGAAAACCAGTCGGTACTCACAGGTGCCTCCTTTTTGGTAGAGAAGAAAACCTCCGCCATTGCTGACGGAGGTTGAGAAGATTTGGATCCGTTTGATTACTTGATCTCGGCTTCAGCACCGGCTTCTTTCAGCTCGGCAACCAGCTTCTCGGCATCTTCCTTGGAGATGGCTTCCTTCAGGGTCTTGGGGCAGTTGTCCACCAGATCCTTGGCGTCCTTCAGGCCCAGGCCGGTAGCGGCACGGACAACCTTGATAACGCCCAGCTTGGAAGCGCCGGCGCTCTTCAGGATGACGTCGAACTCGGTCTTCTCTTCCACTTCCTCAGCGGCGGCAACAGCGGGGCCGGCCACAGCGGCAGCAGCGGCGGAAACGCCGAAAACTTCCTCCAGGGTGTGGACGAGCTCGGACAGCTCCAGGACGGTCAGTTCCTTAACCTGCTCCACCAGAGCAGTGATCTTTTCACTAGCCATTGTTAAATCCTCCTAAAATTATGTGTTGTAAATGAATGTGGTTTGCGGCGCGAAGCGATCAGGCTTCCGCGGCGGGGGCGGAGCCGTCCTTCTGCATCCGGATCTGATCCAGAACGAAGGCCAGGCTGGAGATGGGAGCCAGGAAGGTACCCAGGACGGAAGCGACCAGGGCATTCTTGCTGGGCAGCTCGCCGAAGGAGCTCAGCTGATCCGCGGACAGGACGGAGCCTTCCACCACGCCGCCCTTAATGGACAGGGTCTTCAGCTTGTTCTTCTTGGCAAATTCGCAGACGATGCGGGCGGGGGCGATGGGGTCGCCGGTGGTGGAAGCCATGGCGGTGGTACCGTTCAGAACCTCAGAGAAATTGTAGCCTGCATTCTTGGCGGCGAAATTGGTCAGAGTGTTCTTCACGACGGTGTAATCCACGCCTGCTTCGCGGAAC
>JAXECZ010000164.1:0-9233 GCA_034104845.1 Faecousia sp.
GCGCTATGACTATCTCTATGCCGCCGTGGGCTCCCATCCGGACGCGGCAGACGAAGTAAACGAGGCCGTGCTGGACTGCTACCGCAGCCTTTGCCGGGAGAATCCCAAGGTAAAGGCCATCGGCGAAATCGGCCTGGACTATCACTATGAGGACATTCCCAGGGACATTCAGCAGCGAGCCTTCCGGGCTCAAATGGAGCTGGCACGGGAGCAAAATCTGCCCGTGATTGTCCACGAGCGGGAGGCCCATGAGGACGGCATGAACATCGTGGCGGAATATCCGGAGGTTACCGGCGTATTCCACTGCTACTCCGGCTCTCTGGAAATGGCCAAATGGCTCATTGATCGGGGCTGGTACATCGGCTTCGGCGGTGTGCTCACCTTTAAAAATGCCAGGAAAGCATTGGAGGTGGCCGCAAACATTCCCCTGGAACGCATCGTTCTGGAAACCGACTGTCCCTATATGGCGCCGGAGCCTTTCCGGGGAAAACGGAACGACCCGGGAAAGCTATACCGGGTGGCAGAAAAATTGGCCCAGCTTCGGGGCATGGCCGCAGAAGAAATTCAGGCCGTCACTCTGGAAAACGGAAAAACGCTTTACCGGATTTCAGGAAGCGAAGGAGCATCATGAATTTAGAGCAATTTTTTCGGGCGCATCCCAAAGCCGCTCTGGCCTTTTCCGGCGGGGTGGACTCGGCCTATCTGCTGTACGCTGCGGTGAAGCATGGGGCTCAGGTACAGCCCTACTATGTAAAAACCGCCTTTCAGCCCCAATTTGAATACGAGGATGCCCAGCGCCTGGCTCGGGAGCTGGGGGTGGAGCTGGTCAAGCTCCGGCTGGATGTGCTGGGAGAGCCGGCCATCACCGAAAACCCTGCCAACCGGTGCTATTTTTGCAAGCAGAAGATTTTCACCGCCATTCAGAATGCCGCCCGGGCGGATGGCTACTCTGTGCTGCTGGACGGCACCAACGCCTCGGATCAGACTGCGGATCGCCCGGGGATGCAGGCCTTGCGGGAGCTTTCCGTCCTGTCCCCCCTGCGGCTATGCGGACTGACCAAGGCGGAGATCCGGCAGCGCTCAAAGGAGGCTGGCCTCTTCACCCACGACAAGCCCGCCTATGCGTGTCTGGCCACCCGCATCCCCACCGGCACCCCCATCACCGCCGGGGATTTGCAGCGAACGGAGCTCTGCGAGGCCTTTTTGATGGGGCTGGGTTTTTCCGGCTTCCGCATCCGCCTGCTGGGAGACAGCGCCAAGCTGCAGCTTCCCGCCTCCCAGCTTCCCAGGCTCCTCACCCTGCGGGAGCAGGTGCTGGCAAAGCTGAAACAATACTACTCCGGCGTTTTGCTGGATTTGGAGGTCAGAGATGAGCAGTGACATTCGCAGCCTGCTGGAGGGAATCCGGAATGGCAGCGTCAGTGTGGACGATGCTCTTTTGCAGCTCAAGCAGCAGCCCTTCGAGGACATCGGCTACGCCAAGGTGGACATGCACCGTAGGATCCGTCAGGGCGCGGGAGAGGTGATCTACGGCGCGGGAAAAACCGCCCAGCAGATTGCGGGCATTCTCACCGCCATGGTCTCCCACGGGCAGGAAAATGTGCTGATCACCCGGCTGGATGAAGAAAAGGCCGCCTCCGTGAAAGAAACGCACCCCATCACCTACTATCCTGAGGCCAGAATCGGCATCCTGGGCCGAATGGAGGCTCCTCGCGGCATGGGCACCATTGTGGTGGCCACCGGAGGAACCAGCGACATACCTGTGGCGGAGGAAGCGGCTCTGACGGCGGAATTTCTGGGAAATGAAGTTCTGCGGCTCTACGACGTGGGGGTAGCGGGCATTCACCGGCTGCTCAGCCACAGCGCGGAGCTGATGGGTGCCAGCGTCATCGTTGCCGTCGCCGGCATGGAGGGAGCTCTGGCCAGCGTCATCGGCGGTCTGGTGGACTGTCCGGTCATCGCAGTACCCACCAGTGTGGGCTACGGCGCTGCCTTCGGAGGAATTGCCGCTCTGCTGTCCATGCTGAACTCCTGCGCCAGCGGCACCGCCGTGGTGAACATTGACAACGGCTTCGGCGCGGGCTACATGGCAAGCTGTATCAACCATATGGAGGCAAAGCATTGAAAGTACTGTACTTAGACTGCGGCATGGGTGCCGCCGGGGATATGCTCACCGCTGCCCTGCTGGAGCTGTTTCCAAATCCTCAGGCCATGGTGGGCAAGCTGAACGAGCTGGGAGTCCCGGGTGTGAACTTTCAGCGGGAGCTGACCCAAAAATGCGGGATTCAGGGCACCCACATCCACGTTTATGTGGGGGATACCGAGGAAGGCGAGCTCCCCCACGGCCACCATTCCCACGACCATCACGAGCATCACCACAGCGGCATGGCGGAAATCGAACATTGGATCTCCCACATCCACGCCTCCGATGCCGTCAAAGAGAATATTCGCGCAGTATATGACCGGATTGCCCAGGCGGAAAGCCTGGTTCATGGCACAACCATTCAGGAGATTCATTTTCATGAGGTAGGCACTCTGGATGCCCTGGCAGATGTGGCCGCAGTGTGCTATCTCATGGAGCAGCTGGGCAATCCCAGGGTCTGCGCCTCCCCCGTCCATGTGGGCAGCGGCCATGTGTACTGCGCCCATGGCATTCTGCCTGTACCCGCTCCCGCCACAGCGGAAATATTAAAGGGCATTCCCATCTATGGCGGGCAAATCCAGGGAGAGCTGTGCACCCCCACCGGGGCAGCGCTGCTGAAGCATTTTGTGTCGGAATTCGGCGATATGCCGGTGATGATTCCCCAGGCCGTTGGCTACGGCATGGGAAAAAAGGATTTCGCCATGGCCAACTGTCTTCGGGCCGTGCTGGGAGAAACCGGCAGCGGGGAGGAGCCCATTGTGGAGCTGAGCTGCAATCTGGACGACATGACCGGCGAGGACATGGGCTTTGCCACGGAGCAGCTGCTTTCCGCCGGTGCTGTGGATGTGTTCACCACCCCCATATACATGAAGAAAAACCGCCCTGCCTGTATGCTCACGGTGCTCTGCCGGGAGGAAAAGCGAGGGGAAATGGTGCGGCTTCTGTTCCGCCACACCACCACCCTGGGCATCCGGGAGACCACGCACCGGCGCTTTTGCCTGAGCCGCCGCACTGAGGAGGCAAATACCGTCTACGGAAGCGTCACCTGCAAGCTTTCCCAGGGCTACGGGGTCAGCCGCCGGAAGCCGGAGTATGAAGATTTGGCAAGATTGGCAAGGGAAAATGACTGCTCCATTGCCCAAATACGGGAAGCCGTGAAAAACGAAAAATAAGGCTTGACATTTTCCGAAAATTGGGTATAATAAGACCGTTCCAAATCTAGAGGATTTGTGTAACGGTAGCACACCGGACTCTGACTCCGTTTGCGGGGGTTCGAATCCCTCATCCTCTGCCACGAAATAACAGATGCCCTTGCGGGTGTCTGTTATTTTTTTATCGTGGAGCTAAAACAGTCAATACGGTCTATTCGGGAGTTGACGATCCTTTGTCCGATGACATGGATTCTGCCGGATTTGGCAAGATTCACAGACAACCTCCAAAAAGCCGGGGTGGAATCGTCTTTCTGCTTTCTTGACGGAATTCCGCCCAACATGCTATAATAAAACCGAATTTTTTTTCTGACTCTTGCAGAATTTTTGGAGGTAAACATGAAGAAAGTCGGCATTGTTATGGGCAGCGACAGCGATCTGCCCATCCTGCGTAAGGCCATGGATACCCTGGACAGTCTGGGCATTCCCTTTGAGGCCCACGTCTATTCTGCCCACCGTACTCCCGAGCAGGCCCGCCATTTCGCGCTCCACGCCAGAGAAAACGGCTTTGGCGCGATGATCGCCGCTGCCGGTATGGCTGCTCACCTGGCAGGCGCCATTGCAGCGAACACCACCATTCCCGTGATCGGTATCCCCTGTAAATCCACCAATCTCGACGGCATTGACGCTCTGTTGTCAACGGTTCAGATGCCCTCCGGCATCCCTGTAGCCACTGTTGCAATCAATGGAGCCGTTAATGCCGCTTTGTTAGCTGCCCAAATCCTCGCCGTTTCCGATGAAGATCTGGCGAAAAAGCTGGATGCCAAGCGAGCAAGCGACGCGGCCAAGGTTCTCCAAAAAGACGCGGCGCTTCAGGAAGAGCTTAAGAAATAAGGAGGCTTTCTCATGGGTGGTTTTTTTGGCGCCACATCCCGCCGCAACTGCATTCTGGATGTTTTCTTCGGCACGGACTATCACTCCCACCTGGGCACCCGCCGCGGCGGCATGGCCGCTTGGGACAAGGAGCTGGGTATGCAGCGGGAGATCCACAACATTCAAAACTCCCCTTTCCGAACCAAATTTGAGGGAATTCTGGATGAGATGAAAGGCACCGCCGCCATCGGCTGCATCTCCGACACCGACCCCCAGCCCATTCTCATCCGCTCCCGGCTGGGCGTTTACGCCATCTGCACCATTGGCATCATCAACAACGCGGAGGAGCTGATCAAAACCCATCTGACCTACTCCGGCGGCCACTTCGACTCCATGACCGGCGGCCGGGTGAACTCCAACGAGCTCATTGCCGCCATCATCGACCAGAAGGACAATTTTGCCGACGGCATTCGCTTTGCCCAGGACATGATCGAGGGCACCGCCTCCATCCTGATTCTGAAGGACGGCGGCCACCTGATCGCGGCGAGAGACAAGATGGGGCGGCTCCCCATTGTCATTGAGAAGAACGAGGACGGCTATGCGGTCACCTTTGAGGACTACGCCGGGCAGAAGCTGGGCTATGAGGTCGTCCGGGAGCTGGGCCCCGGCGAGATCGTGGAAATCTCCCCCGAGGGTGTAGAGCAGCTGGCCGAACCCCGGAAGGATATGAAGATCTGCGCTTTCCTCTGGTCCTACTACGGCTACCCCACCGCCTGCTATGAGGGCAAGAACGTGGAAGTCATGCGCTACCGCAACGGACGGATCATGGCCAAGGCGGACAGGGAAAACGGCGTGGCCCAGGACATCGACTATGTGGCCGGTGTCCCCGATTCCGGCACTCCCCATGCCATCGGCTACGCCAACGAAAGCGGCGTAAGCTTTGCCCGTCCCTTTATCAAATACACCCCCACCTGGCCCCGGAGCTTTATGCCCGCCAACCAGAGTGAGCGGAACATGGTGGCAAAAATGAAGCAGATCCCCGTGGATGAGCTGATTCGGGACAAGAAGCTGCTGTTCGTGGACGACAGCGTGGTTCGGGGCACTCAGCTGCGGGAAACCGTGGAATTCCTCTATGAGCATGGTGCCAAGGATGTGCACATCCGCAGCGCCTGCCCGCCCATCCTCTATGGCTGCAAATTTCTGAATTTCTCCCGGTCCAACTCCGAAAATGAGCTCATTGCCCGAGCCACCATCCTGGAGCTGGAGGGAGAAGAGGGGCTGAATCACCTGGACGAATATATGGACGGCAGCACGGAGCGGGGCAAGAAGATGCGTCAGGCCATCTGTGAAAAGCTCCACTTCGCTTCCCTGGAATATCAGACCCTGGACGGCATTTTGGAGGCCATCGATCTGCCCAAGGATCAGGTTTGCACCTACTGCTGGAACGGCAAAGGTTAATGAACAGATAGAAAATTGATGAAGGAGCAACTTACTATGGATCACAAGAACTCCCAATCTGCCAGCTACGCCGCCGCCGGTGTGGACATCACCGCCGGATACCGTGCCGTGGAGCTGATGAAAAAGCACATCGCAAGAACCAAGAACGAAGGCTGCCTGGATGATGTGGGTGGCTTTGGCGGCTGCTTCGGTCTGCCCATTGCCGGAATGGAAGAGCCTGTGCTGGTTTCCGGCACCGACGGCGTAGGCACCAAGCTGAAAATCGCCATGCTCATGGACAAGCACGACACCATCGGCATCGACTGCGTGGCCATGTGCGTCAACGATGTGATCTGCTGCGGTGCCCGGCCCCTGTTCTTCCTGGACTATATCGCCTGCGGTAAGAACATCCCCGAGAAAATTGCGGAAATCGTGGGCGGCGTGGCCGAGGGCTGCGTCCAGTCCGGCTCCGCTCTCATCGGCGGCGAGACCGCCGAGCATCCCGGCATGATGGCCGAGGACGACTACGACCTGGCGGGCTTCTCCGTGGGCATTGTGGACAAGAAGAAGATCATTGACAACAGCCGCATGGCAGAGGGAGATGTGGTCATCGCCCTGGCCTCCTCCGGTGTGCACTCCAATGGCTTCAGCCTGGTGCGAAAGGTCTTCGACGTGGAGCACAATCCCGATTTGATGAAGCCCAATGAATTCCTGGGGGGTAAGTCCATCGCCGAGGCCCTGCTGACCCCCACAAAAATCTACGTCAAGAGCATTCTGGCCCTGCTGGAGAAGGTGGATGTCAAGGGCATCAGCCATATCACCGGCGGTGGCTTCTACGAGAACATCCCCCGCTCCATCCCCGATGGACTTTGCGCCAGAATCGATAAGAGCGCCGTGAAAATTCTGCCCATCTTCCGGCTCATCGCTGAAACCGGCAATATCCCCGAGCGGGATATGTTCAACACCTTCAATATGGGCGTGGGCATGAGCGTGATCGTTCCCGCCGCCCAGGCAGACAGAGCGTTGGAAATTCTCACCGCTCAGGGTGAGGATGCCTATGTGATCGGCTCCATTGTGAAAAACGAAGAAAAGGTGATTCTGGAATGAGCGCCAAAATCGCAGTCCTGGTTTCCGGCGGCGGAACCAATTTGCAGGCACTGATCGACGCCCAGGAAAGCGGCATCCTCCACAGCGGGAAAATCACCCTGGTGGTATCCAACGCCGCCGGTGCTTACGCCCTGGAGCGGGCAAGGAAGGCCGGCATTCCCGGCGTGACCTTGCTGAAAAAGCAGCTGGGAGGCCAGGCGCAATTTGAAGCCGCGCTGCAAAAAACGCTGGAGGAATATGGCATTGATGTCATCGCGCTGGCGGGCTTTATGACCATTCTCTCCGGAGATTTCACCGCCAAGTGGCCCAAGCGGATCCTGAACATCCACCCCGCCCTGATTCCCAGCTTCTGCGGTGAGGGCTTCTACGGCCTGCGGGTGCATCAGGCGGCATTGGATTACGGCGTCAAGGTCACAGGCGCCACTGTGCATTATGTCAACCACATCCCCGACGGCGGAGAGATCATCGCCCAGAAGGCGGTGGATGTGCTTCCGGGAGATACCCCGGAGATTTTACAGCGGCGGGTGATGGAGCAGGCGGAGTGGATCCTCCTGCCCCAGGCCACGGAAACCGTCTGCGCCGGGCTGAATCGATAAAGCAGGATAAGTCGGAATCACACCTCATGAAATCTGACATGATATGGAGGATATCAATGAACGTTTACGAAGTGAAATCCATGGCGCAGCGCCTGGAGGGCAACACCTATCCCGGACGGGGCATCGTTCTGGGCATCACCCCCGACGGAAAAAAGGCTGTGGCAGCCTACTTCATCATGGGTCGCAGCGTCAACTCCCGAAACCGGGTGTTCATCCAGGAGCCTGACGGCATCCGCACCGAAGCCCACGACCCCGCTCTGATGAAGGACCCCCATCTGATCATCTACCACCCCGTCCGGGAGGTGGGCACCGGTCTCATCGTCACCAACGGCGACCAGACCGACACCATTTGGGAATACCTTTCCCGGGGCGAAAGCTGGGAAGCCGCCCTTCGCACCCGCCAGTTTGAGGACGACGGCCCCAACTGGACTCCCCGGATCTCCGGCCTCACCGCCGGGGATGGCTCCTACAAAATGTCCATTCTGAAAGCCGCCGACCCGGATGGCAAGGCCTGCGCCCGGTTCTTCTGGGAATACCCCGCCACCGCCGGTGTGGGCCATTTCCTGCATACCTACGTCCAGGACGGCAATCCGGTGATCCCCACATTCCAAGGGGAGCCGGAGCGGGTTTCCATCCCTCAGGACATCGACGCCTTTACCCAGGAGCTGTGGAACCATCTGGACGAGAATAACAAGATTTCCCTGTTTGTCCGCTACACCGATCTCACGACCCGTCAGGCAGAGCAGCGGATTCTCAATAAGCACTGCTAAAAGGAGAATTGGAGAGAATTATGAAGAATTTTGAGCTGAAATACGGCTGCAACCCCAACCAGAAGCCGGCCTCCATCTACATGGCCGACGGCAGTGAGCTGCCCATCACCATTCTGAATGGCCGTCCGGGCTACATCAATTTTCTGGACGCCCTGAACTCCTGGCAGCTGGTGAAGGAGCTGAAGGAGGCCACCGGGCTGTGCGCCGTCACCTCCTTTAAGCATGTGTCCCCCACCTCCGCCGCCGTGGGCAAGGTGCTGCCGGAAAATCTGAAAAAGGCCTGCTTTGTGGACGATATCCCCGAGCTGGACGAAAGCCCTCTGGCCTGCGCCTACGCCAGAGCCCGGGGCACTGACCGGATGTGCTCCTTTGGCGACTGGGTGGCCCTGTCCGATGTGTGCGACGCCGTAACCGCCAAGCTGATTGCCCGGGAGGTTTCCGACGGTGTCATTGCCCCCGGCTACACCGATGAGGCCCTGGCCATTCTGAAAGCCAAGCGCAAGGGCAGCTACAACGTGGTGGCCATTGACCCCAGCTACGTTCCCGCCGAACAGGAGACCAAGATGGTCTACGGCGTGACGTTCCAGCAGGGCCGGAACAACTTCAAGATCGGCGAGCATCTGCTGCAAAACATCGTCACAGAGAAAAAGGAGCTGCCCGAAAGCGCCAAAATCGATCTGATTGTCTCCCTGATCACCCTGAAATACACCCAGTCCAACTCCGTGTGCTTTGCCTACGACGGTCAGGCCATCGGCGTGGGCGCGGGCCAGCAGTCCCGAATTCACTGCACCCGTCTGGCAGGCTCCAAGGCCGACACCTTCTTCCTGCGGCAGCATCCCAAGACCCTGGCTCTGCCCTTCCGGGAGGATCTGGGCCGGCCCAACCGGGACAACGTGATCGACGGCTACATCAACGGCAACGAGGAGGATGTGTGCGCCGATGGCATCTGGCAGAACTACTTCACCCATCAGCCGGAGCGTCTGACAGAAGAAGACAAGCGGGAATTCCTGGACAGCATCCATGGGGTAGCCCTGGGCTCCGATGCCTTCTTCCCCTTTGCCGACAACATCAAGAGGGCCTGTGCCTCCGGCGTCAGCTACATTGCCCAGCCCGGCGGTTCCATCCGGGACGATCTGGTCATCGAAGAATGCAACAAGCG
>JAXECZ010000117.1:0-26792 GCA_034104845.1 Faecousia sp.
GAGTCCACCTGGGTAAACAGCACCTCGTCCAGCATCTCAAAGGGCTCCAGCCGGCGAACCAGACCGCCGATGGTGGAGGCGCAGAAGGCGCAGCCCATCCGGCAGCCCACCTCCGTGGAGATGCAGACGGTGTTTCCATAGCGGTATCGCATGAGCACCGTTTCCACGCAGTTTCCGTCGGTCAGCTGCCAGAGGTATTTGATGGTGCCGTCCCGGCTGGATTCCTGCCGCCGCACCACACTGGGGGCGCAGATGGGATACTGCTCTGTAAGCGTATCCCGCAGCTGCTTGGGCAGATTGGTCATTTCATCGTAGGAGCGGACGCCCCGGTGGAGCCAGGTATACACCTGCTTGGCCCGGAAGGCAGGCTGCCCCATCTTCTGAAACAGCCCGGACAGCTCCGGCAGTGTCATGGATTTCAGGTTCATGGCTTCCTCCGCAGACGGCAGATAAAGAAGCCGTCGGTATCATACTCGCCGGGAATCAAGGTGAGCATCCCGGATTCGTTTTTGGGGAAAACATCCGGCAGCGTCAGTGCTTCCCTATGGAATTCCCGGTGGTGTTCCAAAAAGGCGGATACCACAGCCTCGTTTTCCCTGGGCAGCACCGTGCAGGTGGAGTACAGCAGCACCCCGCCGGGCCGGACGTATTTTGCCTGGTTTTCTAAGATCGCGCTTTGCAGCTCCGGCAGCGCTTCCAGCTCCCGGAGATTTTTATAGCGGATATCCGGCTTTTTCCGGATGATGCCCAGACCGGAGCAGGGCACATCGGCGATGACCGCATCGAAGGCCTCCAGCCACGCCGGGTTCGGCTCTGAGGCGTCCCGGCACTGGGCGGTGATATTGGATAACCCCAGCCTCTCCGCTCCCTTGGCAATCAGCTCTGCCTTGTGGGGGTAGATGTCGCAGGACAGAATGCTGCCCGTGCCCTCCATGGCCATGGCGGCGGCAAAGCTCTTGCCCCCAGGGGCGGCGCAGCAGTCCAGAATCTTCCAGCCTTTTTGAAGCGCGGCGCAGAGAACGCTGAGCCGGGAGGCCGGATCCTGAACATAGAAAAGGCCCTGCCGGAATTCCTCCAGCCGCTCCAGATTCCCCAGCCCGGAGAGCACCAGGCAGTTTTCCATCCAGCTGTGGCACCGCACCTCGATCCCCCGCTCCTCCAGCAGCCGGGTCAGCTCCCCGGCGGTGGTTTTCAGGGTGTTCACCTGAATGCAGGTCTGGGGGGCGGTGTTGTCGGCGATGAGCATGGGCTCCAGCTTTCCCTTGGGCAGGCTCTTTTTCAGCAGGGTGATCAATTCCTCCGGATGGCTGTACCGGTCGGCGTAGCTCACCGGCTCCACCCAGCTGCCCCGGGCGGAAGCGGCCTTGCGAAGCACCGCGTTGACAAGGGCCGGGGCGTTTTTCTGTTTCTGGCAGTATTTTTTCGTCAGCTCCACGGACTCATTCACGGCAGCGCTGTCCGGCACCCGATCCAATTCGGAAATCTGGTACAAACCCAGATGGAGAATGTCCTTTACCACAGGATGCAGCCCGGAGAGCTTGCCGGTGAGGAATTGCTTCAAATAATAATCCAGCTTGTTCCGGTTTTGCAGCACCCCATAAACCAGTCTGGTGGCCAGGGCAGCATCCCGGCTTTCCAAACGATCCCGCTGTAAATATTCTTTCAAAGCGGCGTTGGGCCAGGCACCGTTTTTCCGGCAGGCAATCAGCGCGTTCAGCGCCGTTTCCCGGGCGGCCATCAGCTTTTCAGAGGATGACCCCGGAAATAGTCCGGCGCGGCCATCCGTTTGCCGCCCTCGGCCTGGAGGGAGCGAATTTCCACAGCCCCCTGGCCGCAGGCAATGACCAGGCCGTTTTTATTCAATTCCAATACGGCGCCGGGTTCCCCGGAACCAGGCACCACTCTGGTTTCATGCACTTTAAAAAGGGTTCCGTTCAGCTCCATGGTGGCCACGGGCCAGGGATGGAGCCCCCGAACCTGATCGTGAACCTGCTGGGCGGTTTTGCGCCAATCGATAGGACACATGGATTTATCCAGCATGGGCGCGTAGCTCACCTGGCTTTCGTCCTGAGGGATGCGGGCAATTTCTTCCCCGGCGGCAAACCGGGAAAGGGTTCTGCTCAAAAGACCGGCGCCCAGCACCGCCAGCCGGTCCAGCAGCTCTCCGGCGGTTTCGTTCTCCCCAATTGGAGTTTTGGACACATCGATGATGTCACCGGCATCCATTTCCCGCACCAGATACATGGCGGTGACACCGGTCTCTTTCAACCCGTCCAGCACGGCCCACTGATAGGGAGCGGAGCCCCGGTACTTGGGCAGGAGGCTTGCATGGATGTTGATGCAGCCCAGCCTCGGAATATCCAGCACCTTCTGGGGCAGAATCCGACCGTAGGCCACCACCGTGCAGACATCGGGCTTTAATAAGCGCAGCTGCTCCACCGTTTCCTCCTCCCGGAAGTTTTCCGGCTGGAATACGGGGATCCCCGCCTCCTGCGCCACCTGCTTCACAGGTGAGGCCACCAGCTTCATGCCCCTGCCCTTGGGACGGTCGGGCTGGGTATAAACGCCCACCACCTCAAAGCCGTCGGACAAAATCTTTTTCAGGCAGGTGGCCGCAATGTCCGGCGTCCCCATGAAAACAACTCTCAATTCGTTTCCTCCGCTTCCGCGTTCAATTCTTCCTCGGTGAGGTAGCGCTCCATGATCTCGGTGTAGACGATGCCGTCCAGGTGATCCAGCTCATGACAGAAGCACCGGGCGACGATCTCCTCCCCCTCGGCCTCAAACCACGCTCCATTCCGATCCTGAGCCCGAACCTTGGCATAATAGGGCCGCTTCACCAGGCCGTATTTCCCAGGGACGCTGAGGCAGCCCTCGGCTCCCTCCTGCTCCCCGTCGGTTTCCAGCAGCTCGGGGTTCACCAGCTCCAGGATATTCTCCCCGGTGTCCACCAACACGACCCGGCGGAGAATGCCCACCTGAGGGGCAGCCAGACCCACGCCGTTGGCCTGGGCCAGGGTTTCCCGCATGTCGTCCAGCAGCTTGTGCAGCCGCCAGTCAAATTTTTCCACCGGACGGCAGACCTTATGCAGGGCCGGTTCGTCGGTTGTCAGAATCTTACGAAGTCCCATATTCTATCTCCTCATCTTTATTCATATCCGTTCACATCGGCAAAGGCGGAAATCCCCCGGTTCTGCTTGTCCTTGCCGAATTCCATCAGCAGCCAGGCAATCAGCTGGCGCAGGGGTTTCGTCATATGGCAGTTGCAGGTGAGCCGGTAACGGTAGTGATAATTGATTTTCGGCACCGGGCAGGGCGCGGGGCCCAAGACCTGCCCCTGCTGACCTTGGTACTGGGGCTGGGCCAGGCAGGAAAGCAGGCTGTCCCGGAATTTCACCGCGCCCCGGAGCACCCCGGACTCGTCCTCCCCCTGGAAGGTGATCATCAGCTGATCGCCGAAAGGAGGCGCGTTCTGAACCTGGCGCAATCGAATCTCCATGTCAAAAAAGCCGTCGTAATCCTGCATGGCGGCCAGCCGGATCAGCTGGTGGCCCGGAACCATGGTTTGAATCACCGCCCGGCCGGTTCGCTCTCCCCGCCCCGCCCGGCCGACCACCTGGGTCAGCAGGTTGAAGGTGGTCTCCCCCGCCCGGTAGCCGCCGGTGTACAGGGACAAATCCGCATCCAGCACTCCCACCAGGGTGACCTTGGGCAGATTCAAGCCCTTGGCAACCATCTGCGTGCCCAGAAGCACGGGCACGTTCTCCTTTTGAAAATGCTCCAAAATTTTTTCATGGGTGTTCACGGCGCTGACGGTATCCGCGTCCATCCGATCCACCGCCATATCCGGAAACAGCTCCAAAAGCTCCTGCTCTACTTTCTGGGTGCCGGTGCCCATGGTCTTCATAGGGCCGCCGCATTTGGGGCACCGCTGGGGCGCCGGCTGGGAAAAGCCGCAGTAGTGGCACATCAGCCGCCCGTTGGCGCTGTGGTAGGTCATGGGAATGGAGCAGCGGGGGCATTCCGGCGTTTCCCGGCAGTCCACGCAGAGCATGGCGCGGCTGTTGCCCCGGCGGTTTAAAAGCAGGACGGTCTGATCTCCCCGGCTCCAATTGTCATAAATCGCCTGCCGGAGGGGATCGCTGAGGCTCAGGTCGTTGCCCAGCTTCACTTCCTCCCGCATGTCCACAATTTCCACCTCCGGCAGGGGGCGGCCATTGTAGCGGTCTTTTAATGTATACAGGGAATAATCCCCGGTTTTGGCCCGATACATACTCTCCACGCTAGGGGTGGCGGAGCCCAGGAGCACCATGGCGTTTTCCTTCACGCCCCGCCAGATGGCCACTTCCTTAGCGGAATACCGGGGAGAATTTTCGGATTTATAAGAATGCTCCTGCTCCTCATCCAGAATGATGAGCCCCAGATTGGCACTGGGCGCGAACACGGCGGAGCGGGTGCCCACGATGACCCGGGCTTCTCCGGCGCGAACCCGCTTCCACTGGTCGTACCGCTCTCCCAGTCCCAGGCTGCTGTGGAGAATGGCCACGGTCTCGCCGAACCAGGCGGCCATCAACCCCAAAAGCTGGGGCGTCAGGGCAATTTCCGGCACCAAAAGCAGGGCGGCTTTGCCGTCATCCAGGCATTTTTGAATCAATTGAATGTACACCGAGGTTTTGCCGGAGCCGGTAACGCCATACAAAAGGGCAACGCCGGGCTTCTCCAGCTCCATTTGCCTGGAGAGCCCCGCAAAGCAGCGCTGCTGCTCCGGGTTTAAAACCAAGGGCCGCTGGATTTCTGCGGGACGAATTTCCCGGCAGCGAAGCACCGGCCGCTCCGAAAAGGTGACATACCCCAATTCCTCCAACCGCTTTAAGGTGGAGGGGGTTGCCCCGGTGTAGTAGCAGACATCCTTTGCGGCGGCGCTGCCCAGGGAGCAAAGCAGCTCCAGGGCACTGCGCTGCAAGGCGGCAGAGCGGGGCCGGGCGGCGGCAAACTCCATGGCCTGCTCCACGGGAACCGCCAGGGTGACCACCTTTTCCGTCTTATCGCTGACCCGGCGGTGGAACTCCTGCTGGGAGGAAATCCACTTCTTCCGCAGCAGGTAGGAAATGGCCTCCTCAAAAACACTGCGGGAGGGCACCGCATCCTCCAGCGCCGTTTCCTCCGCCTGACCGCCCAATTCCTCCAGCCGCCGCAGCAGCGCAGGCACTCCCTCCTTGCGGATGGAGGCGGTTTTCCAGCTTCGATCCTCCGTCAGGGAGAACAGCGCCTTGGTATGGAACCACGCTCCCGCTGGGAGCATGGCGCGAATGGCATCGAAAAAGGTGCAGAAATACCGCTCCCGCAGGAAGGCCGCCAGACGGAGCTGACCGGCGGTGAGCAGAGGCTCCTCCTCCAGCACCCGCTGGATGGATTTCAGCCCATTCTCATTCCCCGGTTCCAGGGAGAGAACGATTCCCTCCGCCATCTTGTTGCCCCGGCCAAAGGGAACCTGCACCCGATGACCGGGCTGCAGCTCCATTCCCTCCGGAACGCGGTAGGAATAGGGCTTGTCAATGGCAAAAACAGCCGCGGATACAGCAATTTTCCCGATCATAAGCCCTCCAAAACCGTCTTAGTGCTTGTACTCTTCCTTCACATAACCGGTGAGCTCACCGTCAGCGACCTCACGGATGGCCATGGTGACAGGCTTATCCGGCAGATCCTCCTGGAAAGCCTCCGCCTCGGCGGCGATCTGACGGGCCCGGTGAGCAACCAGGTTCACCAGCAGATAACGGCTTTCCACATTTTTCAGCAAATCAGCAACAGGGGGATAAAGCATTTTTGTAGCCTCCAAAATAATAAGATATAAGATATGAGATATAAGATACGAGATAATCGTATCGGGCAAGCAGCATCCCTTGCCCTCCCCAATAGGGAGGGTGGCGAGAAAAGCGAGGCCGGGTGGGGTGTCGTCACGGAAACGGGATACTTTGAGATGGTAACCATCCAATCAGGTTTACACCCTCAGTCGGCAATCCGGCAGCTCCCCCAGAGGGGGAGCCAAGGGTCATCCAATGATCTTCAGAATTTCCTGGGCGCAGCGGGCGGCATCGTCGTTTACCACCACATGATCGTACCAGCTGCGCTGCTCCATTTCCCATTTTGCCCGGTTCAGGCGCATGGCGATCTGATCCTCGGGGGTATCTCCCCGGCCTCGCAGGCGGCGCTCCAGCTCCTCTACAGAAGGAGGCATGATGAAAATCAGCACCGCATCCGGCGCGGTGGAGCGAACCATTTTGGCGCCGTTGGGCTCAATATCCAGCAGCACATGCCCCCTTTGCCGCTTTTCGGCGATCTGATCCCGGGGGGTGCCGTAGTAATAGTCGTTGTGCCGGTCGTATTCCAAAAACGCATCCCGGTGAATCATGTCCCGGAAGCGCTCTGTGGTGACGAAGAAATAGTGCTTCCCATCCACCTCATCCGGGCGGGGGGGCCGGGTGGTAGCGGAAACGGAGAAAAACAGATCCGACCGCTGCTCCATCATCAGCTTCAGCACGGTGCCCTTGCCCACACCGGAGGCGCCGGATATGACAATCAGCTTTCCTTGACTCATTCTTGGTCCTCCTCTGTCTTTTCTTCTGCGGTTCCCTGCCAGCGCTCCCCAAGGGTCTGGGTGGTCTGGGCAGACAAAATCACATGATCGGTATCCATCAGCAGCACAGCCTGGGTCTTCCGGCCATAGGAGGCATCGATCAGCATGCCTCTGTCCCTGGCCTCCTGAATCACCCGCTTGATGGGGGCGGAGTCCGGGTCGACCACGGCCAGGATCCTCCCGGCGGCAACCATGCTGCCGAATCCGATGTTCACCAGCTTCATTGGCTTCCTCCTTTATGGGTGTTATTCAATGTTCTGGGTCTGCTCCCGAATCTTTTCCAGCTCCGCCTTGATGTCCACCACCACTCTGGCAAGCCGCAGGTCCGTACACTTGGAGCCGATGGTGTTTGCTTCCCGGTTCATTTCCTGGAGCAGGAAATCCAGCTTTCTGCCGATGGGCCCTCCGGAAGCCAGCATGGCGTCCATCTGCTCCAGATGGCTTCTCAAGCGGACGGTTTCCTCGTCCACAGCCACCTTGTCGGCAAAGATGGCAGCCTCCGTCAGAATGCGGCTTTCCTCAATGGACGTGCTCGCCAGCACCTCCTGGAGCTTGTTGTACAGCCGGGTGCGATAGTCGATGACGGTTTGGGCATTGCCCGCCTCCACCTGACTCACCAATTCCCGGATGGTATTGCCCCGGGCGGTGAGATCGTTTTTCAGAGCCTGGCCCTCCCGGCTTCGCATGGCATCATAATTGGCAAGAGCCGCCTGCATCACGGTCAGCAGATCATTAAGCAGCTGCTCCTCGTCCACCTGGGGCTTGTCCACGGTGAACACATCGGGCATCCGGGACAGCAGCGCCACGCTGATATCCTCCCGGATCTTGAATTCCTGGGCCATCTGCCGCATGGCGTTCACATAGCCCGCCGCCAGGGCGGTGTTCAGTGTCACCTGGACATCCGCAGTCTCCTCCGCCCGCTGGGTGACAAACACATCCACCTTGCCCCGGGAGACGGAAGCCTTCACGGCCTGCTTCAAGGCATCCTCGGCAAAGGAGAGCATCCGGGGCAGCTTGATGGAGCAATCCAGATATCGGTTGTTGACGCTGCGGATTTCCACGGTAAACTCTCTTCCGTTCACCGTTTCCACGGCACGGCCATAGCCGGTCATACTTTTGACCACAGTCATTATCCCCTTTTTGTAACATATTGA
This sequence comes from Faecousia sp., assembly GCA_034104845.1. Classification (GTDB taxonomy): domain Bacteria; phylum Bacillota; class Clostridia; order Oscillospirales; family Oscillospiraceae; genus Faecousia. Next base: position 7,789 of record JAXECZ010000117.1, read on the forward strand.
AATCGGACACAAATGGTTTCCTGACAGTGGGACAAGGCCTGGCGCACCCTTTGCGGGAGGACAGGCGCCCCGCTCAATTTACAGGTTGATCATCCCACTGCCTGAGGCGCCTCCGTCGGCGATTCCCCGGCGGCTTCCTCCGGCTGGGAGGTCATGGTGCCCAGAGGCATCACGCTGGCAGAAACGCTGTCGGACCTGAAAATGCCCACATCCCGGAAGCCGTCGGTAAACACGGCCCGCACTGGGAAGGTGGCGGTGCCCACCTCGGCATTGGTGAAGTCCACCACGATCATCACATCCTCGTCGGTGAGCGCTGCGATCTGGGCGGAGGGTCCCCGAAGCTTCACAGTGAGCTCCTGGGTGATCAGCTCCACCTCCAGCCCCTCGGGCACATTGACCACATTGATCTGCCGGATCAGAAGATCCTTGGTGCCCAGTCCGGTCAGCCGGATGTCGGCGGTTACCTCCGCCACGCCGGTGAGGTTGGTAATGCCCTCGTCCAGGGGGATGGTAAAGGTCTTGACGGTATCCTCCGAAATCTCCGTCAGGTCGATGGTGCCCACCACCAGCTGATCGCCCATCAGCTCCAGGGCTGCTTCGCTGCCGGAAACCCGAATTTTATCCATGCTCAGGGTGATTTGGGCGTTCTCCGCCTTGGCGCCGCCGCCCTCCACCAGCTGATACACCAGCTGCACATCCTTGACCCGCTGGATTTTTACCTCCAGGTGGATCTGCTCCGCGTTGGTGGTGATCAGTCCGGCGTCCACCGGCTCTCCGGCGGCGTTACAGAGGGTATAGGTGCAGTCCCAGCTGATGGACTCCCGCTGCTCCGTCAGATCCACCTCGATAACGGCCTTTTCGATCTGATCCGCCACGGACTGAGGGCCGGTGAGCTGGATGGTGGGATATTCCAGGAGCATATTGTCCCGGTCGGCGATGAAGCCCTCGGGCACGGAGCCAATCCACTTCACCTCCACAGGGATGGCCTTGGAAACCCGCCGCTCCACGTTCAGGTAGATTTTGCCGGGGGTTTTGGATTCGATGACAAAGGCGTTGCTGGCCACGTTGCCGGGGAAGGAGGTGGTGTAGGTAATGGGGATCTGGGTCCCCGGCTCATAGATGGCGGACAGGTCCGCCTTCAATGTAATATTGCTCTGATCCACCTTGGACAGGTCGCTCCGGTTGCCGGAAAGCACCAGGGTCGCCGTGGTGGAGGACTGGTAAGTAATCATCAGCCCCCGCTCGTTGAGCACGGATTCGTTGGCCAGCACCACGGGGATGTTGTAGTAGGTCTCCTTGGAGCCGGGGCTGACGGTGGTGATCACATAGAGCCACAGGGCCATGGCGATGAAAAGGGACAGGGCAACGGAAATCAGTTTATTTTTCATTGCTGTCCTTCCTTTCCAGCCCACGCAGCCGCTGCTTCAGCCGGGCAGTGAATTTGTTTTCTTCCTCCGCCTCCTGATCGGCGCAGAGCTCGTTGTACAGCAGCCGCTCCAGGGTCTGAGGCGCCAGATGCCGCTTGAGCATGCCGTCCACCGCCACAGAGATGGTACCGGTTTCCTCGGACACAATGATCACCACCGCGTCAGAGGCCTCGCTCATGCCCACACCGGCCCGGTGCCGGGTGCCCAGATCCGCGCTGAGGTGGCTGCTGTCGGACAGGGGCAGCACACAGCCCGCCGCGGCGATCTTCCCGTCCCGGATGATCATGGCCCCGTCGTGGAGGGAGGCCTTGGGGAAGAAGATGTTGCGGATCAGCTGCTCGGACACGATGCCGTCGATAAGGCTGCCGGTTTTGAAGTACTCCTCCAGCCGGTTATCCCGGGCAAAGACGATCAGCGCACCCACCCGCTCCCGGCTCATCACCTCGCAGGCGGCTACGGTTTGGGAGATCACATTGTCCATCTCCGCGGCGGGCTTTCCGGCGCCGAAAAAGCCCCGCAGCCGCACGGTACTGCCCAGATGATCCAGCATCCGCCGCAGCTCCGGCTGGAAGAGGATCACCACTGCCAAAAGCCCCACGGACATGAGCTGGTTGAGCAGGAAATTGATGGTATAAAGATGCAGCAGCCCCGTAATGGCCGACAATACCACCATGGCGGCCACGGCACCGGCGATCCGCATGGTGCTGGGGGATTTGAACAGGGGGATCACCTTATAGATCAGGAAAGCCACCAGAGCGATATCCAGATAGTCCGACCACTGCATTCCGCCCAGCTGCTGCAGCAGCGATTTGATCAGTTCCATGAAGTTTACATCCTTTGTTGCAACGGCAAAAATCCGCCGAAAATCCAGGCTTTCCGCCGCAAGCGCATACTTGCCTAGTATCTTTTCTATTATAGCGGAAAATATAATTGATGGCAATAGAAAATCTGCATAAAATTTTTATTAAGCAGTGCCCCCGGCTCCGGTGAGGCGGCGGGCGGCATGGAGAAAAGCATCGGTCTGGCTGTCGGCGGCATCCGGGCCGAAGCTGACACGCACCGTGCCGGTTTCCAGAGTTCCGGCACTTTCATGGGCCAATGGCGCACAATGGAGCCCCGCCCGCACGGCAAAGCCCATCTTCGCCAATCCCTCCGCCGCCTCCTGGCAGTCGCACGGAGGCAGGAAGGATACCGTTCCCGCCTGATGCTCCCCGGAAAACACATGGAACCCCAACCGCTCCAAGCCCCTGGCGCATCGCTCCGCCTGCCGGTGCTCGATCCTGCGGATGGCATCGCCGCAGCGAAGCACATGCCGCATCCCCGCCGTCAGCCCTGCCGCCCCGGGGACATTCATGGTGCCCGCCTCCAGCCGCTCCGGCAGCAGCTCCGGCATATCCCGGCGGATGGATTCGCTGCCCGTTCCGCCGAAGAGCAGGGGCAGCGTCTGTCCCGCGCACAGCAGCAGCCCGGTACCCTGAGGGCCCAGCAGCCCCTTGTGACCGGGCATGGCAATGAACGCCGCCCCCAGCTTTTCCAGCTTTACCGGAAGGCTCCCCGCCGACTGGGCCGCGTCCAGAAGAAAGGGCACCCCATGGCGGGCGCACAGCCGGGCCAGCTGCTCCACCGGCAGCACATAGCCAAACACATTGGAAACATGGGTAAATACCGCCGCCTCCGCGCCGGAGGCCAGGGCTTTTTCAAATTCCTCCAGCGTATTGTCCCAGTCAAAGAGCCGCCGCCCCGCCACGGTGATCTCCGCTCCCAGCGCATACAAAGGGCGCATCACCGCGTTGTGCTCAAAGCCGGACACCACCACCCGGCTCCCGGGCTTTACCAGGCTGCGGATGGCAATGTTCAGCCCGTGGGTGCAGTTGGAGGTGAGCACCACCTGCTCCGGCTTACAGTCGAACAGCCTCCCCGCCGTCTCCCGGCAGGCATACACCGTTTCCGCCGCTGCCTCCGCCGCCGGGTAGCCGCCCCGGCCGGGATTGGCGCAGCGTTCCATGGCCTGAAGCACCGCCCGCCGGACCGCCGGGGGCTTATGGAGGGAGGTGGCGCCGTAATCCAGGTAAATCATACTGCGATCTCCTCCAGGCTGCCGTCCTCCCGCCGCAGGTAAACCTTTCGCATGGGCAGCTGCTCTCCCCTCAGCAGAGTAACCGCCCGTTCAATATTGTCCGTTTGCAGCCGCAGGCTGTAGCCGCAGCCCTGTTCCTCCATCCAGCGCGGCGTCCGCTTCAGGCTGCACCGCTCCCCCTGCCGATTCAGCAGCCGCTCCCCCCGCTGGGCATAGGTGACGGAGCGAAACGTAATCAGATAGACACGCTTTCCATTCATACGACAAAACCTCCCGGAACATTCTATGATTCGGCTGGGGAGGATGTGCCCAGGCAAGGCGGCTCTTGCAATTTTTGCCTGAATGTGGTATCATGGTTTGGAATTATGCGAAAATGCAAAACAAAAGAAGTAGGCGAACTGGATGAAATCAAGAAACCGCGCTCTGCTGCTGGTATTCCTGGTGGCCGTTCTGTCCATTTTGGCGGCCCTGGGGATCCTGTGGTACTACACCGCGAACATGGACCGCAGCGGCTGGGTGCAGCAAAACGGATATTATTACTATTTGAATGAAAAAGGCGAGCCCACCTCCGGCTGGCTGGAGGACGGCGGCAACCGCTATTATTTCGGCGTCAACAGCGCCATGGTCACCGGCTGGCAGGACATCGGCGGCATCCACTACTATTTCAGCTCCGACGGTGTGATGCAGACCGGCTGGCAGGACTTTGACGGCGTGCTCCGCTATTTCCACGAAAGCGGCATTCCCGCCCAGGGCTGGGAATATGTGGACGGAGAGCGCCGCTACTTCCTGGAGGATGGCCTGCTGGCCACCGGCTGGCAGCAGATCGACGGAATGCGCTGCTATCTGTCCCAGGAGGGAACTCCGGTAAGCGGCTGGTTGGAAAATCAGGAGGGCCGCTTCTACCTGGACGAAAACGGCACCCCCATCGGCGGCCTTGCCCAGCTGGAGGGGAAAACCTATTATTTCTATCAGGGCAGCGGGCTCATGGCCCAGGGGCTTCTGGATTTGGAGGACGGCCGCTACTTCTTCGGCGAGGACGGCGTGATGCAGACCGGCTGGCAGCAAATCGGCGAGGACACCTTCTATTTCGACGAATCCGGCGTCATGCACACCGGTTGGCTCCAGGAGGACGAATACAGCTACTATTTCCTGGAGGATGGCTCCATGGCCGTCTCCCCCACGGTGATCGATGGGGAGACCTGCTTTTTCACCCCCACAGGCATCTATGTGCTTCTGGTGAACTATCAATACGGCATGCCGGAAAACCGGCAGCCCGAGCTGGTGCGCTACGGCGAATGGGCCAGGGTGGCCAAGGTGGCGGAGCAGCAGCTGCGGCAGATGATTTTGGACTGCCGTGCCACCGGCATTGAATGCTGGCTCAATTGCGGCTACCGCAGCCAGGATCAGCAGCAGACCATTCTGGACGAGCGCATCGAAGAATACCAGCAGGACGGCCTGAGCTATGAGCAGGCCCGGGCAAAGGCGCTGGAAACCGTGGCGCTGCCCGGCTACAGCGAACATGAGACCGGCCTAGCCATGGACATTGTATGCTCCGTCAGCCCCACCTGGCTCCACGAGCACTGCTGGGAATACGGCTTTATCCTCCGCTATCCGGAAAACAAAAGCCACATCACCGGCATCTCCTATGAGCACTGGCACTACCGCTATGTGGGCACCAAGGTGTCCATGGCGATGAAGGACACCGGGCTCTGCCTGGAGGAATATGTGGGCGCTGCGTGACCCAAATCCCTCCGCAACAAATTTCCCACCGTCACACTGAGGTAACTGCTTATGGCACACAAATCTTCCACCGGCTCCAAAAGCGCCCTCACCGTTACGCTTTTGCTCAGCCTGCTGACCCTGGTTCTGGTTTTTGCCCTGGGTCTTTCCGTCCTCTTTCGCATGAAATACCCTCCCACCCCAAAGGAGGAGGTGCTGGCGCCGCTGCCCACCACACCGGCAAAGGTCTGGCCCGAGCCTGTGGTGGTGGCTGACGGGCAGCCCGGCAGCCTGCTCTGCCTGGACAGCTACACCGCCCCTCTGGAAGCCTCCAAGAGCGGGGCCAAGTGGACAGTGGCCACTTTGGGAGAGGCGGAGCTCACCGGCGGCGAATTGCAAATTTACTATCTCAACGCCATTGCCACCTATCTGCTCTCCGGAAACGAAGAAGCACCGGATCTGTCCCAGCCCTTAGAGCAGCAGCTTTGCCCTCTGGGAGAGAAAAATCTGTCCTGGCAGCACTATTTTTTACAGCAGGCCCTGGACACCTGGCAGACGGAAACCCTGCTGCTGCAAGCCGCTCAGGAGCCCCGCTACATCCAGGAGGAGGCTTTCAAGCCCAACGAAACCGACGACCTCCACGGAAAATATGTGGCGGAGGATCTGCCGGTGAATGATTTTCTCTACGGCGACCAGGATTGCTACACTCCCAACTCCATGCACCAGGAATACCTGGACGGCCTGGAGGCGCAGATGAATGCCCTGGCCAAGGAGCTGGGCTTTTCCAGTCTGGCAAATTATGTCAAAACCGTCCTGGGCTCCGGCGTCAGCGCCCAAAGCCTGGTGGAGGCCGCCCAGCGGTACAACACCGCCTACATGTTCTTCACCGAGGAAAGCTACGGTATCACCGTAACCGATGAGGATATCGATAAATATCTCAAGGCCAACGCCAAGAAGCCGGTGGAGGTGGGCCCCGACACCGTGGACATGCGCCACATGCTGCTGATTCCCGCCGGGGCCAAAGTGGCCAAGGACGGCACCGTCAAGGCCACCAAGGACCAATGGGCGGACTGCGAAAGGCAGGCCCAGGAAATTCTGCAAAGCTGGAAGCAGGACTATCTCAACGGCGTCATGGGCAAGGAGGCCAATTTTGCCCGGCTGGCCAACCAGATGTCCGCCGACGGCGGCTCCAAGCTCAACGGCGGACTGTATCAGAACATTCAGCCCGGTCAGCTTATTGATGCTCTGGACGAATGGTGCTTCGACGAAGCCCGCCAGCCGGGGGACACCGCCATCATCCGCTCTGCGCTGGGCGATCACATCGTCTTTTTCTCCGGCTGGAATGATTCCCTCCGGGATGCCGCCCGACAGGCGCTGACCCAAAGCAAGGAGCTGGAACGCTGGCAGAAGCTGAAAGAGGAGAATCCCCTGAAGGTCAACTACAGCAGCATTCAGCTCTGGGCGGACTGCCGGGAGGAAACGGTGCTGCCGGTGGATGTGCTCTACCCGGACATTGCCCATGAGCGCTTCCCCGAAGCCATCGTCTATTTCCAACAGGATTACATGTATGCCCCCTATGGCGGCTCCTATGTGGGCCGGGGCGGCTGCGGCATCACCACCATGGCCATGCTGGCCACCTACATGACCGACAGCATCTACACCCCCGCCATGCTGGCAGAGCGCTACCCGGAGTACCACGACGCCAGCGGCACCCGGGGGGAGCTGTTCCGCTATGTGCCCGCAGAGCTGGGCTTCTTCCTGGACGACACCACCGCCCAGATCGACGAGGTGATCACTGCGCTGAAAAACGGTCAGCGGGTGGTAAGCCTGCAGCATCTGGGCCGCTTCACCAGCGGCGGCCACTATCTGCTTCTGCAGCAGTACTACGAAGAGTCGGACACCTTCCAGGTTCGGGACTCTAACATCTACAACTACGGACGGCTCTCCGGACACAAGGTGGACTATTTCACCCGGGCGGACATTCTCTCCGGCAGCGCCACTTTCTACATCATGCAGAATAAAATCACCCGCATCCCCGCCTGCTGCCGCTGCGGCAGCCAGGAGCAGCCGGAAAAGCTGCTGCGGCAGGACTACGTCTGCCCCAAATGCGTCGCTGCTCTCAGCCGCCGGAACAGCTTCCTGGCTCTGATGGGGCAGCCCCAAGGAGGCAGCCTATGATTGAAAAAAGGGATTTTCTCTATTCCCCCAAGGGGGAAAACCGCACCCTGCATATCTATCTTCCCAGGGACTACCATGCGTCAGAGCAGCGGTATCCGGTGATGTATTTCTTCGACGGCCACAACCTCTACCACGACCAGGACGCCACCTATGGCAAATCCTGGGGACTGGAAGCCTTCCTGGATCAATGGAGCAAGGACATGATCGTGGTGGGTATGGAATGCAGCCACCGGGGAAATGAGCGGCTGGACGAATACAGCCCCTATACCTTCCCCATGGGGCACTGGGGCATGGTGCACGGCATGGGAAACGAGACAATGGACTGGATCGTCAATCAGGTCAAGCCCATGATCGACCGGGAATACCGCACCTATTCTTTCCGGGAGGCCACGGGCATCGCCGGTTCCAGCATGGGCGGCCTGATGAGCCTGTATGCCGCCGCTGCCTATAACCGCTTTTTCTCCAAGGCCGCCTGCCTGTCCAGCACCATCACGCCCTGCTTCGACCACATGGCCCGGGAGATCCTGGCTCACCGGCTGGACGCGGACACCCGGGTATACCTCTCCTGGGGCACTCAGGAGGCTGGTGGGACACATGCCGACCCCCAAAGGGATTTTGAAAGCTACACTGCCCGCTGCAACCTGGCCATGGAAGCCCTGCTGCGGCAGCAGGATGTATCCGTCAAGATCTACTGCCAGCGCTTCGGTAAGCACTGTGAGGCCGACTGGGAAAAGCAGGTGCCCATTTTTATGAATTACCTCTGGCTGGAGGGATAAACCAGCCAGGAAAGTCTGCCAGCCTCACAGCTTCGCGCCCAATGGCATACATCCGCACCCATGAGGAATCCCCTGCCGGGAAACGGCACCGGGCTGCCTGAATCTTTACCGTTTAAAAAGGAGCAATTGTTATGGAATCCATTTCCCGCCTGGTAACCAGAATGAACCAGCAAGGCATTGACGCCGCGCTGGTCTCCGATCCCAATGCCATCTGCTATTTCACCGGCACCCGGTTCAGCCCCGGAGAGCGTCTGCTGGCACTGCTGGTGAAGAAGGACGGCAGCTACAAGCTCTGCATCAACATTCTCTTTCCCTACGAAGGCAGTTTTCCGACCCTCTGGTTCTCTGACGCACAGGACGGGGTGGCGCTGCTCTCGGAGGAGCTCAGCGGCACAGTGGCAGTGGACAAGAGCTTCCCCGCCCGGTTCCTGCTGCGCCTGCAGGCGGTAAAGCCGGAGCTGAAGCTGATTCTGGGTACCGTCATCGACGAGGTCAAGGCCATCAAAGCACCCGAGGAGCAGGAGAAGATGCTCCGCGCCTCCCAGGTCAACGATTCCGTCATGGAAAAGGTGGCTGCGCTGATTCAGCCCGGCAAATCCGAGCTGCAATTGCAGCAGGAGATCGACGGCATTTTCCGCCAGGTATCCCAGGGCAATTCCTTTGACACCATTGTGGCCTACGGCGACCATGCGGCGGATCCCCATGGTGTCCCCGGTGAGCGGGCACTGAAAGCCGGAGAGGCCGTGGTGGTGGACATGGGCTGCGTGGTGGACGGCTACTGCGCCGACATGACCCGCACCTTCTTTGTGGGAGAAAACACCGAACAGGAAATTTACGACACGGTGCTCCGGGCCAATCTGGCCGGCATCGCCGCCGTAAAGCCGGGGATCCCATTCAAGGAAATCGACCTGGCTGCCCGGAAGATCATTGAGGATGCAGGCTACGGGGAATACTTCACTCACCGGCTGGGCCACGGCATCGGCATGGAGGTTCACGAGCCCTTCGATGTCTCCGCCACCGACGAGGTGATCGTCCAGGAGGGCATGTGCTTCTCCATTGAGCCCGGCATTTACATCCCCGGGCGGGTGGGCATCCGGATCGAGGATTTGGTGTGCGTCACCAAGGACGGCTGCCGGGTGCTGAACGCCTACCCCAAGAACCAGGAGGTTCTGCTGCGGTAAATAAGAATTTGAAAAAGATATAAGATACGAGATATAAGATATAAGATAATCAGAAACCCAGATAATATTTTTGTAATTGGTACAATAGCAACCAAACATGGGTGGTTTTGCTGATTTATTTACGATGTTTAGAAATTATCTTATAGGCTTATCGGTTTTGCTCAGCTCAAGATGTATTTACCTGATTAAGCGTTTTGCCTGGATTTGTTGAATAGGAAAGCCTCAAGCATTTTCGTAGGGAACGCATTTATGCGTTCCGCAGCCCTCCTGCTTCAAATTGGCAGGGTGAATGGTAAAACCTCAAAAAAGTCTTGGGAAATACCGTTCAACAAACTGCGAAGTTGACCATCCTTTCGGAACGGATAAATCCGTTGGTCTACGAATTCTTAATTGGGTAAATAACAATATCGCTGCGTTATGCCGATAAGCACATTATCTCATATCTTATATCTCATATCTTATATCTGTAAAAAGCCGGAGCCTTCCCATTTGGAAAGCTCCGGCTTGTGTTGTAAGGAATCAGAAATCACACTTTTTGGCGATATAGTCTTTCAGCTCGGCAATGGGAATACGAACCTGCTCCATGGTATCCCGATCCCGGACGGTGACGCAGTTATCGGCGGGGGTGTTCTCGTCGCCCACCGTCTCAAAGTCAACGGTGATGCACAGGGGCGTGCCCACCTCGTCCTGACGGCGGTAGCGCTTGCCGATGGAACCGGCGTCGTCATAGTCCACCATGAAGTGCTTGCTCAGCTGGGCATAGATCTCCTGAGCCTTGCCGCTGAGCTTTTTGGACAGAGGCAGCACGGCGGCCTTGTAGGGCGCCAGAGCGGGATGCAGCCGCAGCACGGTGCGGACGTCATTCTTGGCCGGGTCCACCACTTCCTCGTCATAAGCATTGCACAGAAAGGCCAGCACCATGCGGTCCGCACCCAGAGAGGGCTCGATGACATAGGGAATATAGCGGGTGTTGTCCTCCTGGTCAAAGTAGGTCATATCCTTGCCAGAGGTGGTCTGGTGGGCAGTCAGGTCAAAGTTGGTGCGGGAGGCCACGCCCCACAGTTCGCCCCAGTCGGTGAAGGGGAAGGCGAACTCAAAGTCGGTGGTGGCGTTGGAGTAGTGGCTCAGCTCGGCGGGATCGTGGTCCCTGAGCCGCAGGCTTTCTTCCTTGATGCCCAGATCCAGCAGCCATTTGTGGCAGAAGTCTTTCCAATAGGCGAACCACTCCAGCTCGGTGCCGGGCTTGCAGAAGAACTCCAGCTCCATCTGCTCAAACTCCCGGGTGCGGAAGGTGAAGTTGCCGGGGGTGATCTCATTGCGGAAGGATTTGCCGATCTGACAGATGCCGAAGGGCAGCTTCCGCCGGGTGGTGCGCTGGACGTTCTGGAAGTTGACGAAAATGCCCTGGGCGGTCTCGGGCCGCAGATAGACGGTATTCTTTGCGTCCTCGGTGACGCCCTGGAAAGTCTTGAACATCAGGTTGAATTTGCGGATGTCCGTGAAATTGTGCTTGCCGCAGCTGGGGCAGGGGATGCGGTTGTCATTGATGAAGGTTTTCATCTCATCCTGGCTCATGGCGTCCACGGGCTTGGGCAGGGAGACGCCGTTTTGCAGCGCCCATTCCTCAATGATCTTGTCCGCACGGAAGCGCTCCTTGCACTCCTTGCAGTCCATCAGGGGATCGGAGAAGCCGCCCACATGGCCGGAGGCCACCCAAACCTGGGGGTTCATCAGAATGGCCGCGTCCAGACCCACGTTGTAGGGATTTTCCTGGACGAATTTTTTCCACCAGGCCCTTTTGACATTGTTTTTCAGCTCCACGCCCAACGGACCGTAGTCCCAGGTGTTGGCCAGGCCGCCGTAGATCTCGCTGCCGGCAAAGACAAAGCCCCGGCCCTTGCACAGGGAAACGATCTTATCCATCGTTTTATCTGCAGGATTCATAGAAAAACCTCCTGATTATCAATCATATAAAGTTATATTTAATAATATTCAAAAAAACGCCTATTGTCAAGGACTAAAGAATCGTGTATAATGTTTTCGTTGCAAAGCTGTAAAAAGATTGTTTGTAGCTTTATCCCGATCCTATTCAGGCGCAAACTGTGCAGGGATGCTTTTGCACGGCACCGGCCTGTGGGCATGGCGAAAAACACAGGCAGCCCCGGCGGCGGGAACCGCAAAAAGGGAAGGCCCCTGCAGTTGGAAGCGCAGAGGCACTTGAGCGCCCGGCATAACGGGGCATCCGGGCACGACGGCAGCCGTATGTACGGCGCTGAAAGAGCGTATTCCGCGCCGGATAGGGAAACGCCACGCATCTTGCAGCGCGGGCGCGTTGGGGCGGTTCGGGTAATTGTCCTGGCTGCCTGATTCCAGAACTGCATGATGCGTTAAGGAATGCACCTTTTCTCCCTAACTGCAAGCACCCAAAAGGCAACTCCCATTAAATCTGCCAATTGGAACTCCAGATGATATATAGATTATTAGATATAAAGAAATAATTGGCTATATAGAAGATTATTTCCGAGTGCGGCGCAGCACGCAGTGCGTTTTTGGGGGAGAATACGCCCAGCCGGATAAAACAACTCAATAACCGGGTGTAGCGCAGTTGGTAGCGCGCCTGCTTTGGGACTTCGTAAGCGCCTATCCGCTCGATTTTTTGGCAATCGCTGAAACCCTTAGTGCTCTAAGGAAATCTCGATTTTCCTTCTCTCGCAAAATCCCTGCAAAAGTGGTTCATACCACATATTTGCTACTTCAAAACAAAATTTTATATCCATCTCCGGGTGTGGCGCAGTTGGTAGCGCGGGTGGTTTGGGACATGGTGGGCCATCGTTAAAACCCGGAATGTGAAATGCTTGAAACCCTTGCGCCACTAGGGTTTGCGGGTTGGGATAATCTTCCAAATCCTTCCTCGGAGGGGTTTGACCACTTATTTGACCACAATTGAAAACCCTTTACGAAACCGCCCCAAAATGATATAATATGATGGGGTTTTATACTGTATCCGGGTGTAGCGCAACTGGCAGCGCGCTAGCTTTGGGAGCTAGATGCTGGGAGTTCGAGTCTCCCCACTCGGACCATATCTCCACGGTAATTTTGATAGAATTGCCGTGGAGATATTTTTTGCAAAGCCCTTGATTTCAAAGGGTTTGAGCGTTTTCCAAAGATAAGAGGGTAGCCAATTCTCATCGAAAAGGCTACCCTCTTTCTTTTTTTTCTTATTTCGTCGCCGACAAATCGTTCATCCTACAGGGGTAATCGTTCATTTGCAGGGGTAATCGTTCATGAGCAGGCAGTCGTTCATCCTGCAGTGTTTTCACGCAAGAGAACCATACCACGCATCGAAACGCTCGTACTGTCTATCGTACCACTCTTTTGAAACTAGAACTGAGCAGGAGCCAAAAACAAATACCTCAGACCAAAAACGGACGTATCCATCATTGCCATAGATATTAACTTTGCCGCCATCATGTCTTTTCATAAAAGGCTTTTCGGTATTGAACACAGCTTTACTCCAGGCCGAAGTACACATCTCATCGATTTGCTTATCCGTAAAGGTATATCCACTAGCAGAAAGGTTCCGCATTGCTGTCCTAACATAGGCACCGATTTTCAGTGTTCTGTCTGGGAGCGGTGGAATTGAGTCACTGTGCACTACTTGGGATACCGGTGCTTCAGCCAATTCAGCTATGGGCGCAGTAAGAACTTCCGGTATTGGTTCTACTTTTTCAAAAACTCTGTAACCAAGCACTCCCAATACCAGTTTGGCATAGTCCGCAAACTCTTCCATTTCGCTTTCAATCTCTTCTGTAACATTGCCGGGAGTAGGTTCATTTGCGTTTTTGACTTCATAGCGGTCGGCCGCTATTGCCATATTGCAAAAACTGTTCTCTAGATAGCTTAGCTCGGTTTGGCCCAAAGAATTATTGGTAGTAGTAAAAACAACTGCCTCTGTCCAATAATCCTTATCGGGGTTCTTGTCATGTTCCATCAGGCGTGTCAGAAGAGCTCCACCATTCTTGCGAATACCTGCTTGTCCGATATACACAGCGCTGCGGAAATTTTGATATGTAGGGCCAAAGAGAAAATACACACCACTGTTAGCTAAATCGCTACGATCTTTAAAGCTAGAAAGCTTGCTTCTTGGTATCTTGTACGCGACGCCTGTCCAGTTGGAAATCTTGGCTTTGATGCTGCCGTTGGCCTCACCATCCATCAAAAAAATATTGATACTCTTGCCTCTGGCAGACATTTTATTACCTCCTCGGCCTCGCTTGTATAGAAAACAAACAATTTTCTACAATTTATTGTAGCAGCTCGCGCTCTTTTGGTCAACTGCCGATTAATGCAATGAGTTCGAATGTATTGCAAAGAGACACTGGTGCAGAACACAAAAGTGTAGTAGAATAAATGCAACGAGCAATCAAGCAACAGAACACTGCACGGAAAGTGGGGACTGCAAATGGCAGGATTTATCTTTTCCATTAGTTCGACTACGGGGAATAATGGTGTTACCGCCTGTATCAACAAGGGCATTTTTGCTGCGAAAGTCCCTTCTGATTTAGGCCCGATTATGTCGCGTCAAGTTGCCTCTAGCGTTTTATGCGATTACATCTCGATGAAACCTGGGGACAATGTCTACTTCCTTTCAAAGCGCAAAATCTATGGTGTGGGCAAACTAGTGGCCATAGGCGATACTGGTAGCTGTGTGACAAAAAACTACCCCTCCGCACATAACCTAACCTCTTTCACTACTATACCAGCAGAAGAAACACCCCTTGATGAAAATGACCCGACATATCGCTGGATGTGTTATTTCCAACCTGAAGGCCAATTCTTTAAAAAGGGTGTGGATATGGATGATGTCCTTTCATATCGTCCTTCTGCGTTCAGAATGCTTCGCGCTTTCCAGGACCGGTCTTTCATAAAGATTGATGATGAAGAAAACCGCGCCTTGAAGGAGTTCCTTTATCTGTCCAACCAGGGGCAGGATGAGACATACGAGTTTAATCCCGACACGCATAGCCGAATTGGTTCCTTAGATTTAAACTCCTATTTGGTTAAGGCCATCGACACAATCGAAATCATGCACGACGAAGAAAGCGGAGAAGCGTCACTAGAAATGCTTGTTGAGGCTGCCGTTTTGGAAGAGCTCCAAAAGGAGGATGGTGCATTTGGCAGATGGGACTATGTTTCTCATCAAGTGATTGCCTCCCCTTTCAAGCCTCTCAGTTACATTGATAAAATAGATGTCTTCGCGTATCGTTTTCTGAGTAACTACCCCGGCGAGAGTAAGCCAATTGAAAAATACCTGATACTAGAGTTAAAAAAGGGAATCGCAAACCACGAAACCCTTCTACAAGCAATGAGGTATGTCGATTGGGTGTGTAAGGAGTATGCTGCCGGAGACTACTCTAGAATCGAAGCAAAAGTCATCGCACACGATTATAGGCGTAACGCAGATGACAACCATGCAGAAGACTGTACGCGGCATTTTATCTCCACAACACACCCCATTGTCACAGGTCAGTGGGATGACCTCGAACTGTTCCGTTATTCTCTGACTGAAGAGAACCAGGTCGTATTCACAATGCGCTAAAAATATCCCTTGCTCAACTGTTACTAGCTGAGCAAGGGATTTTTTATTTTATTCCTTTTCAAAAATTACATCCAGCTCTTTACCCATTCTTGTGATGAGCGGAACGACCAAGGCATTGCCCATGCAGAAGTATCTGAACTTCTCCGGCATGCCAGTATTGGTCCACTCATCATCAAAGCCTTGAATCCGTTCGGCCTCGACAGGAGTCAGAATGCGCAGCCGCCCTGTGCCAGGATCAGCAATAACATGTGTGCTGCGGTTGAGGCTAGATTCCGAAGTAAGCATGGTTCTTGCAGGAACGTCCAATCCATCGGGAAAAGCAATGGCACCCTCGCTAAATGTATATTCGTGTCCAGTCTTACTCACACGATTGATTTTCTTGGAACCCTTAAGATAGACCCACTTCGCCAAATCGGCACCGAGATAATACTTCTCATCGACAAAAGACTGTGCCATCTGACCCATAGTAATGGGCTTCTCAGCAATGGCATCCACCTTTGCTGTATAGATAACGCCATTGGCCATGTAGCCTGCGTTCTCAAACCTAAACGCAAAGGTATCAGAAACAGTTGGAATGTCAGAATAATCAAAGTCTCTCTGGGTAACCTTGAACTCCTGGCTGATGGGGAAAGCCTTTGCAAAGAAGCCAGACTTGCCGATAATTTCTTCGGCACTCATCTGCTTTTGTTCTGCACTATATTGGGTGGTATTCTTGTACGCAAAAATAAAGATTCGGCGGCGGCGCTGTCCGGCACCGTATTCCGCGGCGTTGATGATACGCCACTCTACAGTGTAATCGAGATCCGCAAGGCACGCAAGAATAACACCAAAATCTCTACCACGCTGACTTGCAGGAGACTTCACTAAGCGGTCAACATTTTCGAACAGGCAGAACGGTGCTTTTTTGGCAATAAGCGTATCTCGAATCTGCCACCATAAAACACCCTTCTTTCCTTCTAAGCCTTCAGAGGAAGACAACGGATGCGCAACGGAGTAGTCCTGGCACGGGAATCCGCCAACCAGCAAATTGTGGTCAGGAATATCCTCCTTATTCACCTTTGCGATGTCAATACCGGTGTTTTCATCGACATCACCAAAGTGAGAAACATAGCAGTCGTGCGCCCATTGCTTTGTCTTTCCAGGCTCCCACTGAGAAAACCATACGGTATTCCAATCTGGTGATGCTTTTTCAAGACCAAGCCGGAATCCGCCGACGCCTGCAAACAATTCGCAAACTGTCTTGTCCATACGGTTTTCCACCTTTGTTCTTAGTAATTAATCGATTGTGTAACGAAAACTTCTGTGATATGATGATTATACCAGAGTTTCTACCAAAGATCAAGCTTTATTTTACCATAGCCGCCCCTAAAGATCAAGGGGGTAATTAAAAATATAACTGTCTGGAGAGGTGTACATTGGCTGAACGTGCTTATCATACTAAAGAAGAAGTCCTTGCCCGTGGACGAGAGGTCATTGGCATTCCTCTGCGCAAAATTGATAAAACTGACAGGCTGAAAACTGGTAAAGGTGCAGTTGGAAGCGTTCTTGAAGAATCCTGGTTTGGATATAACATCAACAGCGAGTCTGAGGCTGATTTTGCCGAAGCTGGCGTTGAGCTCAAAGCTACCCCCTACATTCGGACATCACGGGGTATCCGGGCAAAAGAACGTCTGGTTTGTAATATCATAAACTATATGGAAGAGTATAAACACTCATTCTTTGAGAGTAGCTTTTGGAAAAAGTGCAACACCATGTTGCTCATGTCCTATGAGCATAAAGATGGTGTCTCCAAAGGTGATTTTACCATTGATGAGGCAGTTCTCTTCAGTTTTCCGACCGAGGACTTGTATATTATTGAGCGTGACTGGGAGGCTATTGTCGAAAAAATTCGTACAGGACACGCCCACGAACTATCCGAAAGTGACACATTATACTTAGGCGCTTGTACTAAGGGAGCTTCCGCAAGCACCATGCGCCAACAGCCGTTCTCTCCCATTCCCGCGAAGCAAAGGGCATATTCGCTTAAGCAGTCATATATGACCCATGTATTAAACAGCTATATTTATGGAACACAAACTGACGAGCACATAATTAAAGACCCTAGTCAGTTGCAACAGCACAGCTTTGAAGAAATAATTCTCTCCACAGTGCGGCCTTTCCTCGGAAAAACCCAGCGGCAGCTTATGGATGTTTTCGGAGTGCAGTCTAAGGCGAAGAACCTGAACGAACTTCTCCTTGCAAAAATGCTCGGGGTGGAGGGAAAAATCACGGCTACGGATGAGTTCCAAAAGGCAAATATTGTCCCCAAAACAGTACGTGTCAATGTAGATGGTTCCATCACTGAGAGCATGTCCTTCCCGGCCTTTGACTTTAAGAAAGTTGCCGCCGAGGAGTGGGATGACTCTGAGTTCAAAGCACTGCTTGAACAGACCAAGTTTTTATTTGTCGTGTTTCGCTTCCGTGAGGATGGCGAACTGGTGTTTGATGACTTGGTATTTTGGAATATGCCTGATGCCGATTTGGATGAAGTAAAAATAGTTTGGGAACGAACCTCTCGCACTCTCCGAGAAGGCGTCGTCTTCCGAATTTCTGGCAAGCGCACTTTCAACAACCTACCCAAAGCCAGTGAAAACCGGGTAGCACATGTACGGCCCCATGCCAAGGATTCTAGCGATACTATGGAACTCCCAGATGGACGCAGCATGCCTAAACAATGCTTTTGGCTGAACAATACTTACATCAGGGAGCAGCTTGAAAAACACTGGGCAAAAGACGATTGAGATTAGCATCCACATATTCTGAGCCAGAAGTTTATTATCTAGACTTCTGGCTTCTCTTATGCTTTGGCTCTCGAGGCAACGCACTCTACGATTGACAGTATTGCCGCCATGCAATAGCCAAGCAAAAGAGTGCCAAATCCACGCAAGGCGGCTACCCCCATCTTCATGCCAGTAATCATTGCGCCAACAAAAAAGAAGGAAATGAGGAACTCTACAATAAAGACCAGTGTAGCAGTCCTGTATCCTTTCTCGTCGTAAAAGGCTACTTTCCCAAACGAAAGCATGAGGAATGGTGAACTGAACGCAGTAAGGCAATATGCAAGCTGCGTGATGCTAGACTCCAGATACTTGGACACGATTAGTAGCAGGATACAGACCACCTGGATGACCATAACAATTTTTTTGTGTTTTCTCATTTCACTGTCTCCCATATTAACCATGTATGATTTGAACAGGAACTCCAACCCTCTTTGCGTAGTCAACAGTATTCTTAGTTCCACTTGGAGTTCCATTGAAAACAGCAATGACCCGAGCTGCGTGGTCTACCATCCACTCGTTGCGGATTTGAAAACAGCTTCTGGTGTACTTGGGACAGATAAAGCGTACCAGGTCTGCCCCTTCAAGGATGGTACGATATTGTTCCTTTGGGGCGGTACTCCAACTGTTCTCAAAGCCATCAAACGGACAGGCACATATTAATTTGATGCCCTGACCTTCATCCCGGATTTTCAGGACAATTTCTGCCGCCCACAAGTCTACCCCTCGCGCCATGCCGGAAATGAAAACCGCCATGTCATCGGCGATTGCAAGTCGGATTTCCTTTTCCAGTTCCCGTTTTACTATGCATTCCGGCACCGTCAACTTCTCTGGCCGGTGGCCTGTAAAACAAACTCTATGTTGCCGCTTTTCGGCTTCTGTCATTCCGAACACCACCTTCCGATACATCATAGCATGGATGTATTTACGCTTCAAGTCGTAAGTATTTTGCAACTCAACTTGGGGGTAAAATGCTATTGAGGAAGGTGGTGATGCTATGGACATGCACGCTCGTCTCCATCAGTTGCTGCAAGAACGCGGGTGGACAGAATACAAATTATCGAAGGAGTGCGGATTGGCGCAGTCCACAATTGGTAACATATTCCGACGCAACACTGTGCCTTCTATTGCAACCTTGGAAGCGATTTGCAATGGATTTGGCATCACCTTGTCACAGTTTTTTGCAGAGCAGGAAATGGTGGAGCTAACTCCAGAATTGAAAGATTTGTTT
>JAXECZ010000022.1:0-29767 GCA_034104845.1 Faecousia sp.
CACCGCCTGCCAGAGCGAGTTTGCCGCCTGCAACGTGTACGCCCATCCTGAGTGTGCCGATTGCTGGGCCAAGCTCTATTGCTCCGGCGGCTGCGCGGCCAATGCCTACCATGCTACCGGCTCCGTCACCGGCGTCTACAAATATGGCTGTGAGCTGTTCCGCAAGAGAATGGAGTGCGCCATTATGGTGGAGGCGGCCAAGGCCCTGGAAGAAAGCCGATGACGACCCCCATCCTGGATTTCGTTTCCCGCTATTCGGAGTCCCAGCCCCTGCGGCTGCATATGCCGGGGCACAAGGGGCGGAATCTTCTGGGCCCGGAATGTGGCGATATTACGGAGATTCCCGGAGCGGATGTGCTGTACCATCCCACCGGCATCATCCTGGAAAGCGAGCAAAATGCCGCCGCCCTTTTCGGTAGCTTTAGAACGGTGTATTCCACCGAGGGCTCCTCCCTGCCCATCCGGGCCATGGTGTATCTTGCTGCCCTGTATGCGGCAAAAGACGGAAAACGGCCTCTGATTGCCGCCGGACGGAATGCCCACAAGGTATTCATCACCGCCGCCGCCCTTTTGGATGTGGAGGTCGATTGGCTCTATCCTGAAAATCACGGGAGCCTCCTGTCCTGCGAGATCACGCCGGAGGATTTGGAAGCCTATTTGCAGCGGGCACAGGTCATTCCCACCGCCGTCTACATCACCAACCCGGATTATCTGGGAAAGCTGTCGGATGTGGCGGGTATCAGCCGGGTCTGCCGGAAATACGGCTGCCTGCTTTTGGTGGACAATGCCCATGGGGCTTATTTGCATTTTCTGGAAGAAAGCCTGCACCCCATGGCCCTGGGGGCGGATCTGTGCTGCGATTCCGCCCATAAAACCCTGCCGGTGCTCACCGGTGGGGCTTACCTGCATATTTCCCGATCCGCCCCATCCCTTTTCGCCGAGGCGGCGGATCAGGCCATGGCTCTGTTCGCCTCTACCAGCCCCTCCTATCTGATTTTACAGTCCCTGGATAAGGCAAATGAACTCCTTTCCGACCGATGGAAAGAATCCCTGAAACGGGCAGTGGGGGAGTGGGAAAAGGGGAAGCAGCGGCTTCGCTCTGCCGGGTATTTGCTCACCGGGCAGGAGCCGCTGAAGCTGACCATTCTTTCCAAATCCTACGGCTATACCGGGGACGAGCTGGCAAAAATTCTGGAAGAAAAGAATATTTTTTGTGAATTCTCGGACCCGGATCACCTGGTGCTGATGCTGCCGGTGGAATATGACCGGGAACTGCCGGAGCTGCTGACGAGGGTTCTGCTGGAAGTTCCCCGGCGGGTTCCTGTTTCAATTCCCGCTCCTGTACTCCATCGGGCAGAGGCGGTTTTCAGTCCCCATGAGGCCCTGTTCCGCCCCTCCCAGGTTATCCCTACCAAGGATGCTGTGGGAAGAATCATGGCCGACCCCACCGTCAGCTGCCCCCCCGCCATCCCGGTGGTCTGCTCCGGGGAGCGGATTGAAAAGTGGGCCGTGAAAGCAATGGAATACTATGGAATTACCCATATCCGGGTTATCATCGAAAACGAGGTGACGCAATGACCAGATTTTTTGTGGAAGCACAAGACCTCTCCGGCGATACCCTGCATCTGACGGGAGAGAATTTCCAGCACGCCAAGGTTCTTCGGCTGAAGCCCGGCGAAAGAATGCTGGTCTGCGACGGCCAGGGGAAAGAGGCCCTCTGCCGGGTTTGCCAGGTGGGTGCTTCTGAGCTGGAACTGGAGGTTCTGGAACGCCGGGAATCCGAAACCGAGGCCAAAGTCCGGGTCAGCGTGTATCTGGCTTTCCCCAAGGCGGACAAGCTGGAGCATGTGATTCAAAAGGCCACCGAGCTGGGAGCCTATGAAATCGTGGCCTTTCCCTCTGCCAGATGTGTGTCCCGTCCGGATGAAAAGAGCCTGAAAAAGAAGCTGGAACGCTGGCAGAAGATCGCCGCCTCCGCTGCGGAGCAGTCCGGCCGGGGGAGGATCCCGGAGGTCATTACCCTGGGCAGCTTTAAGGAGGCGTTGGAGCGGGGAAGACAGGCGGATAAGGCTCTGCTGTTCTATGAAAATGAGCACGCCGTCACCCTGCGAATGGCGCTGGAATCCGGGCCCTGGAAAACCCTCAGCTTGCTCACCGGGCCGGAGGGCGGCCTGGAGGAAGCGGAGGTGGATCAGGCAAGAAAGGCAGGCTTCCAGGTCTGCACCCTGGGCAGTCGGATCCTCCGCTGCGAAACCGCCCCTCTGTGCGCCCTGTCCGCCGTCATGTACGCCGCCGGAGAGTTTTGATGGGAATAAAAAACGCTCCCTCAGGAGCATTGACAAAAGCGGCATGATGGAGTATACTGAGGATGTAACGAGGGCGCTGCCGGTAGACGGTCAGCCCCGAGTGGCTTTCAGAAGTAACCGCACTCTTTGGCTGGGGGGGCGGTTACTTCTTGTTTTGGGCCATCAAAAAGAGGCCGATAATGCCAAGAAATAGCACAGCCTGGGAAGACCGGAATCTTCTCAGGCTGTATGTTTAGTAGGAAATCCACCAATTCGGGGTAATATCCCCCAATTTGACGATTTTTCCGGTGGAATAGTCCAGCATGATCTCAATATCCTTGTAGCCCGTTGGCATGAGCTGCACCATCAGCTCCCGGCAGGCACCGCAGGGGGCGCCGGTGGTTCCGTCGGGGAGGATGGCCAGCACCTTGTCGATCTCCTGCTCGCCGTTTGTGATCATGTTGAAAATCGCATTTCTCTCGGCGCAGATGCCCAGGGTGGAGCAGGTGTCGATGCATACGCCTGTGTATATTTTTCCAGAGCGGGACAGAATCGCCGCCGCCACCTCTCCGCCGGTGACATACTCGGAGATCCTTCGTTCATGCTGAACCGCCTTTGCCGCGTCAAAGAGCTCTTTCCAGATTGTATCCATTTTTATCCTTTCCGAATGTGTACGCTGGAGGAAACGCCCTCCACCTCAATTTCACAGCTGCCGTCACCGTGGACGATCTTGCCGTTCTTTTCTACGGTTTCCAGCTCGGAGCTGACCCGGCCGCTGACGGTATCCTTATCCAGGGTGAAGCCGCAGCCCTCCGGCAGGGTGAGATTCAAATCGCCGGAGACGGATTCCAGCTTGATGGATTTGGGCTGATTGCTCACGACGAGATTCGCCTGGGCGGACACACCATTGAAATCCAGCTTGTCCAGGGAGCCGGTGAAGTCCAGATTGCCGGAAACAGTCTCCATCTTCAGCTTCCCCACAGTGCATTCCGTGAAGGTATGGCTGCCGCTGGCGGTAGAGGATTCCACCTCTTCAATGGTCAGGTGTTCCGCCTGAACCGTGGCGGAGGCGGCATCGATTTCCAATTCCCTGCATTCCCAGTCCTGGGGAACCGCAATGTGCAGATTCTTTTTCAGATTGTTGGAACCAAAATTGAGGGCGATACCGTCCTCACAGAATTCCACATACAGGGTGGAGCCATCCTTTTTCAGGACCATGGTTTTGTCACCGTCCAGCAGCTCCTCGGTGACGGAGATCTCATCGCCCTCGGTGGGCACAAGGACGATTTTTCCGGCGGCCCACGCGATTTTCAGCCGGTCAATTTCCCCGGCGCTGAATCTGTGTCCGCTTACCACCGGAGCATCAAAGCTTTCCCGAACCACAATGCCGGGCGCTTGATATTTCTTCAGGGAGATCCCGGCAATCAGTACGCCAACAAGAACCAAAGTCAGAAAGACGAAGAGGATCATGCGAAAAATGGCATTCTGCTTCATATCAGTAGTCCTCCCTCATGTCGATGCCGGCGTTTACCACACCTTTCACGGCGCCGATGATGGGGAAAATCAGCCAGGTGATAAACCAGGCGCCGGTGGAGAAGCTGATAACAAAGTAGGCAACCAGCCCGATGGTGGAGATCAGCTTGCCCACGCTCTTTTTCAGCTCCTTGCGGGAGGCGTCATTTCTGGGCCGTTCGGTGTAATCGGTGTATTCCTGCTGCGGCTCCTTGGCCTTGGGGCTTTTGAAAAGAAGCAGCAGGGCGGTGGCAATGCCCACGATGATGAGCAGGCAGCACAGACCCACCTCATCCCAACCCAGGCGGCTGAACAGGAACAGCGGGATGGGGCAGATGATGTACAGGAAAATGGCAATGGCCCGCATCATTCTGGAAACAACAGTGGCGGTGCCCTCAAATTCGGGCATGGGGGCGTAGGTGTTGTTCTGATCTTGCTGGGCGTAACCGGGGGCGGCTCTTCCACTGATGATTTCGTTCACATCCCCAATGCCGGTGATGGACAGCCGGTAGGCGTCCTGGGGGGATTTTCCCTGAGCGATCAAATCGTCGTATCGGTCCAGGGTGTTTTGCAGGATCTCCATCTTGATGTCTTCCACATCGCTGTTGCCAGCGAAAAGAAGCTCTACATATTGGGTCAGTTGCTCTCTCATGTTCCTTCCTCCACTTCCAAAAGCTTATCCATAATTTCCTTTGTTTCCTGCCATTCCTTTGTCAGCCGTCGGCTGGCCAGCTGACCTGCGGGGGTGATGGCGTAGTAACGCCTGCGAGCTCCGGCGCCGCTGTCGCCCCAGTAGGAGGTGATGAGCCCCTGTTCCTCCAGCCGCTTGAAGGCGGTGTAGAGGGTGGCCTCCTTGAGCTCCAGCCGGCCGGAGGAAATGGCAGAGATGGTTTTGTTGATTTCATATCCGTAGCTGTCGGATCGCAGCAGGCGCGCGAGAATCACGGCATCCGTGTGGCCGCGAATCAGATCACCGGCGATGGACATGGCAATCCCTCCTTTTCGGCGTAATCGTATCACATAATACCTCACCTGTCAAGGTATATCTATAAAAAGAATACACAAAGCAAGAATCAGAACACAAATGGAGCGGCACCACGCCGCTCCAGAATGGCTACTTGTGATATTTGCTCCCTGATTGAATGGCTTCCGCCCGGTACAGCTGCTCCAAAACCATGATCCTGGCCAGGTGGTGCGGGAAGGTCATTGGGCCCATGGAGAGCTTGAGATCCGCCCGTTCCTTCACCCGGCTTGCCATGCCGAAGGAGGAGCCTATGAGAAAGCAGGCGCTGCTTTTGCCGGAGAGCTTCACCTCTTTCAGCTTCTCCGCAAAGGCCTCACTGGAAAGCGGTTTTCCCTCCGGGGTGAGCACACAGAACCAGGCCCCCTTTGGGATGCGGGAGAGAATGACCTCCGCCTCCTTTTCCAGTCCTGCCGCGATTTCGGCAACGGAGGGGTTGTCCGGCAACCGGCTTTCCGGCAGCTCCAAAAGCTGAAACCGGCAGTAGCCGCTCAGACGCTTGCTGTACTCCGCCGCGGCGGAAATGTAAAAATTTTCCTTGAGCCTGCCCATGGCAAGCAGTGTGATCTCAAACATCGTTACCCTCCTGTCTAATCCCGAGTGTAACATATTTTTCCGGGAATTGCAATGACGCGTTCCGGAAAAACCTATAAGAAAGCCCCAAAACGATCCGGGTGGATCGCTTTGGGACTATCTTAGAAAAAAAGGAGAGAGGTACACAATATGAAAAAGAAAGAGGAATTAAAAGTGATAACGGAGAATCCTTTCCGGCGAACCATGACGGATCCCCAGGGGAGCTACACCGGTGTGGGAACGGATATCCAAGAGGAACCGGTGCAGGATGTGGACGATCTGTAAAATCAGTCGATTTCCATCAGCCAGCCTTCCGGAGCGGGAAGCCGGCCCATCTGAATTCCGGTAAGGGTATCGTAGAGCTTTTGGATCACAGGCCCCA
Source organism: Faecousia sp. (assembly GCA_034104845.1). Lineage (GTDB taxonomy): Bacteria > Bacillota > Clostridia > Oscillospirales > Oscillospiraceae > Faecousia. Next base: position 5,774 of record JAXECZ010000022.1, read on the forward strand.
TGCCGGCAAAGTTGATGTCTTTACCGTGGTCTACGATCTTCCCCACCGGGGAGATCACCGCCGCGGTGCCGCACAGACCGCACTCGGTAAACTGATCCAGCTCTTTCAGCGCTACCTGCCGTTCCTCCACTTCCAGTCCCAGATATTCCCGGGCAATATAGGTCAGGGAACGCCGGGTGATGGAGGGGAGGATGGTGCTGGACATGGGCACCACAAGCTTGTTCGTTCCCTCGGCAAAGATCAGGTTGGCGCCGCCGGTTTCCTCCACATAGGTTCTGGTGGCGGAGTCCAGATACAGGTTCTCGTCGTAGCCAAGGGCATGGGCTTCGGTGAGGGCATACAGGCTCATGGCGTAGTTCAAGCTGGCTTTGATATGGCCGGTGCCCCGGGGGGCGGCACGATCCAAATCACAGACCCGAATCACCAGGGGACGGATGCCGCCCTTGAAATAGGGCCCGACCGGCGTGGCGAAAATGCGGAACTGGAATTCCTCGGCGGAATGCACCCCGATGACGGGGCTGGAGCCGAAGAGATAAGGCCGCAGATACAGGCTGGCACCGCTGCCGTAGGGGGGCACCCATTTCCGGTTGGCGTGGACGGTCTGCCGCACCGCATCCACAAATCTTTCCTCGGGGAATACGGGCATCTCCATTCTGCGGCAGGAATCTCCCATCCGCTGAGCGTTCATGTCAGGCCGGAAGCTGACCACCCGGCCATCCTCGGTGGAATAGGCCTTCAGGCCCTCAAAGCAGCACTGGGCGTACTGCAGCACACAGGCGGATTCATTGAGCACCACGTTGGGGTCGCTGCTGAGGGTGCCCTCGTCCCAGGCACCGTTCTTATACAGAGAAACATAGCGATAATCTGTGGGGCGATATGCAAAACCAAGATTTTCCCAATCCAAATTCATTTTTAATCTCTCACTTTCCACTGTCGCCATAGTTGGCGAGAACTCTTGCGGAGGGATCGTTCACGTTGCAGCCCTCCCACTCCTTGTTTGGCATCCAGAAATCTGCAACCATTTCCGCCTGCCCCGGGTAGTAGCGTTCAAACAGCTCCCGGTAGAGCAGGGATTCTTTTGTAAAGGGGGTAGCGAAAGGATAGAGCTTCCGGCGGGTCTCAAACTGCTGGTCGGTGTAGCGGCTTTCGGCGTATTCCTTCAGATCGTCCACCATGGAGTGCCCCACGGCGTCGCTGAAAGCGGCCTTTTCCCGCATCAGGATATCCCGGGGCAGGTAGTCACCCTCGAAAGCGTGGCGCAGCAGGTATTTGCCCTTGCCGTAGGAGTTGACCTTTCTGGCGGGATCCAGGGCCATGACGTATTCCACAAAGTCCAGATCGCCGAAAGGAACCCGGGCCTCCAGACTGTTCACGCTGATGCAGCGGTCAGCCCGGAGTACATCGTACATATGCAGCTCCCGAATACGCTTTTCCGCCTCCTGCTGGAAAGCCTCGGGGCTGGGAGCAAAGTCGGTGTATTTGTAGCCGAAGAGCTCGTCGGAGATCTCACCGGTGAGGATCACCCGCAAATCGGTGTGCTCATGGATGTATTTGCAAACCAGATACATGCCGATGGAGGCGCGGATGGTGGTGATGTCGTAGGTGCCCAGCAGGGCGACCACCTGGGGCAGGGCCTCCAGCACATCCTCTTTGGTGATGATCACCTCGGTGTGCTCCGCGCCGATGTAATCGGCCACCTGCTTGGCGTATTTCAAATCGATGGCATCCACATCCATGCCGATGGAAAAGGTCTTGATGGGCTTTTTGGAGCACCGGGCGGCTACCGCGCACACCAGGCTGGAATCCAATCCGCCGGAAAGCAGGAAGCCCACGGGGGCATCTGCGTCCAGCCGCTTTTCAATACCGGCCACCAGCTTGTCGTGAATTTTCTTGCAGGCGGTTTCCACGTCGTCATGGTATACCGTCACCGGCTTGCTGATTTCCCGGTAGCAAACGAACTGGCCGTCTTTGTAGTAATGCCCCGGGGGGAAAGGCAGGATCTTTCCGCACACGCCCACCAGGTTCTTTGCCTCGCTGGCAAAGATGATGCCGCCGCCGGGCAGATAGCCGTAGTACAGCGGGCGGATGCCGATGGGATCCCGGGCGGCAATCAGCTGATTGGTTCTTGCGTCGTAGAGAATTGCGGCGAATTCCGCGTCCAGCATCCGGAACATATCGGTGCCGTATTCCTGATAAAGGGGCAGCAGCAGCTCGCAGTCGGATTCGCTTTGGAAAGTATAGCCCTTTTCCACCAGCTCCTGCTTCAGCTTACGGAAACCATAAATTTCGCCGTTGCAGACCACCCAGTTTCCATTCAGACCAAAGGGCTGCATGCCGTTTTCGTTCAAACCCATGATGGCAAGACGATGGAAGCCCAAAAAGCCATTGCCGATATCCTGCATCCGGGTCATATCCGGACCCCGGGAGACGGTTCTGTCAAAATATGTACTGATTTCCTGCTTGCTCAGCTCAGACCCAATGTAACCAATAATGGAACACATTTTGGCTCCTCCTTTTTATTTGCGGAAGGAAGCACGAAGAATCAAAAAATGCGACAAGAAAAAGTCCGCAGGAGAGGGCCTGCAAGACGACATCCTTGTCGCATTCATATCTCCGTGGAACAGTATGGCACTGCCTTGGTGAGAATTCTACATCAGAGTTCCCCGAATGTCAAGGATAATTTCGACCTCGGAGCGGTAATCCCGACGGTTTTGGTGAAATAAATGAATTTTTTGAAGCATTATCTTGCAAGCTTCGGCTGATTTATACAATCGCTGGGGATTGACAGAACCGGGAAAAGGAAGTATAATTTTCTCGTGAACAAGGACGTTTGCGGAACTGGGTGCCGGAAGTACCCAGCGGTCGAATGTCCTCTTTTTTGTATGAAAAGGGGAGTAGTATGCTGTATTCAGCTGAGGATGTTTTCGAATATGTGGAGCAGGAGGATGTGAAGTTCATCCGTCTGGCTTTTTGCGACGTGACCGGCCGACAGAAGAATATCTCAATCATGCCGGAGGAATTGGAGCGCGCTTTTTCCTACGGCATTTCCTTTGATGCTTCCGCCATTACCGGGTTTGGCGGCCCGGTTGGGTCGGATTTGTTCCTGCATCCCATTGCGTCCACGCTGAATGTGCTCCCCTGGCGTCCCAGCCGGGGCAAGGTAGTGAAGATGTTCTGCCATATCTGCCATCCCGACGGCAGCCCCTTTGCCATGGATTCACGGGCCATCCTGGAAAAAGCCGTCCAGGAGGCGGAGGCGATGGGCTGCCAGGTGCAGTTTGGGTCGGAGTTTGAGTTCTATCTGTTTAAGACCGACGAGAACGGCAACCCCACGGAGGAGCCCTTTGACCATGCCGGATATATGGATGTGGCCCCCGAGGACAAGGGGGAGAACATCCGCCGGGAAATCTGCCTGAACCTGCAGGACATGGGCATTCAGCCGGAGAGCTCCCATCATGAAGAGGGGCCGGGGCAGAATGAAATTGACTTCCGCTATTCCGACGCCCTGTCCGCTGCGGACAATGCCATGCATTTTAAAACCGTGGTGAAGACGGCGGCATTGCGAAACGGCCTGTACGCGGATTTCTCTCCCAAGCCCATAGAGGGGGAGGCGGGCAACGGCATGCACATCAACATGTCCGTCAAGTGCGCCGACGGGCAGGATCGCAGCGAGGCTTTCCTGGCCGGGGTGCTGGAGCATGTCCGGGAGATCACCGCTTTCCTGAACCCCACGGAGGGCTCCTACCGCCGCATGGGGGAGCATAAGGCCCCCCGTTACATCACCTGGTCACCGGAGAACCGGTCCCAGCTCGTCCGCATTCCCGCGGCCAAGGGGGAGTACCGGCGCATTGAGCTCCGCTCTCCCGATCCTATGGCCAATCCCTATCTTGCCTATGCGCTGCTGATCCATGCCGGTCTGGATGGGATCCGGCGGAATCTCTCCGCTCCCCAGCCTGTCAATGAAAACCTCTATACGGCGGCGGAAAGCCTGACCTCCCAACTGGAAAAGCTCCCGGAATCCCTGGAACAGGCCAGGGAAATTGCCCGAAACAGCCCCTTTGTCGCGTCCATTTTGCCCACACAAATGCTGGATTGAGGGAATGCCTATGGCAATGGCAAAAAGAAAGTACCGGGTTCTTGTGGCCGGTTCCGGCGATAAGATATTCGATTACATCTCGGAAATGCTTCCACGCACCGGCTACGAGAGCGTTCTTCGTGCCGGCGACGCAGGGGAGGTGAGGCGGATGCTGCTGGATTCTCCGGTGGACATTGTCATCATCAACACCCCCCTCAGCGACGATTTCGGCGTGGAGCTGGCGTTGGACCTGGCGGAGGGAGCCACCGGCGTGCTGCTGCTGGTGAAAAACGAGCTGTATGACCAGGTTTGCGATAAGGTGGAGGACAGTGGTGTGCTGACCCTGGGAAAGCCCATGACCCGCCAAGGCTTCTACAGCGCCGTCAAGCTGCTTACCGCCATGACCGCAAGGCTCTCCCAAATGGAAAAGGTCAACCGCACGCTCCAGGAAAAAATGGCGGACATCCGGGTGGTGAACCGGGCCAAATGGCTGCTCATCGAGCACCACCATATGAAAGAGCAGGATGCCCACTACTTCATCGAAAAGCAGGCCATGGACACCCGGCTCTCCCGGCGGGAAGTGGCGGAGAACATCATCAGAACCTACGATCTGTAGCAGAGAAAAATAGAGAAAACGAACAATGGCGTTCGGTTTCCGAGGCAGCATCCCTGCCCCGGGGGCCGAGCGCACATTTTTTTTGGAGGAAGAGTATATGAAGAGCACCAAGTATATTTTCGTTACCGGAGGCGTGGTTTCCGGGTTGGGAAAGGGCATCACTGCCGCGTCCCTGGGTCGATTGCTGAAGGCCAGAGGGCTGAAGGTGGCGGCCCAGAAGCTGGATCCCTATATCAATGTGGATCCCGGCACCATGAGCCCCTATCAGCACGGCGAGGTCTATGTCACCGAGGACGGGGCGGAAACCGACCTGGATCTGGGTCATTATGAGCGCTTTATCGATGAAAACCTGAATAAATTTTCCAACCTCACCACCGGCAAGGTATACTGGAACGTGCTGAACAAGGAGCGGCGGGGGGAGTATCTGGGCTCCACCGTCCAGGTCATTCCCCATGTGACCAATGAGATCAAGGAGTTTGTCTATTCCGTGGCCAAGAAAACCGATGCCGATGTGGTCATTACGGAGATCGGCGGCACCATCGGCGACATTGAGTCCCAGCCCTTTTTGGAGGCGGTGCGGCAGATTTCCCTGGAGGTGGGCCAGGAGAACAGCCTGTTCATCCATGTGACCCTGGTGCCGTTTCTCCGGGGCTCCGACGAGCATAAGTCCAAGCCCACCCAGCATTCCGTCAAGGAGCTGCAGGGCATGGGGGTGAAGCCGGACATCATCATCCTGCGCTGCGACGAGCCTCTGGAGGAGTCCATTTTCCAGAAGATCGCCATGTTCTGCAACGTCAAGCCGGACTGCGTGATTGAAAACATCACCCTGCCGGAGCTGTACGAAGCCCCCATTATGCTGGAAAAGAGCCATTTTTCCGCCATTGTCTGCCGGGAGCTGGGAATCAACGCGCCGGAGATCGACCTGTCCGATTGGAATTCCATGCTGGATCGGATCCACAGCCGCAGCAAAAAGGTGACCATTGGCCTGGTGGGCAAATATGTCCAGCTCCACGATGCCTACCTCTCCGTGGCGGAGGCTCTGCGCCACGCGGGCTACGCCCATGGGGCCACAGTGAGCATTAAGTGGATCGACTCCGAAACGGTGAATGAGCAAAATGTGGCGGAGATTCTGGACGACTGTTCCGGCGTGATCGTTCCCGGCGGCTTTGGAAACCGGGGCATTGACGGAAAAATCATCACCGCCAATTACTGCCGCACCCATAATCTTCCCTATCTCGGCATCTGCCTGGGTATGCAGGTGGCGGTGATCGCCTTTGCCCGATTTGTGGCGGGAATGCAGGATGCCAACTCCGGAGAGTTCGATCCGGATTCCACCCACAAGGTCATTGATTTCCTGCCGGATCAGAGCGACGAAACCGACAAGGGCGGCACCCTCCGCCTGGGGGCCTATCCCTGCCACATTGTTCCCGGAACCCAGATGCACCGGGTCTACGGCAGGCTGGATATTTCTGAGCGCCACCGCCATCGCTATGAGTTCAATAACGATTTCCGCGCTGCCCTCACCGCCGCCGGTCTGACCATCAGCGGTACCTCCCCGGATAACTACATCGTGGAAACCGTGGAGCTGGAGGGGAACGACTTTTACATCGGCGTCCAGTACCACCCGGAGTTCAAGAGCCGCCCCAATAAGCCCCATCCCCTGTTCCTGGGATTGGTGGAAGCGGCGCTGAAGCATTAATCAGAAAAAACAGGCAATGCCTCTTGACGACGGTTGAGGGACATTGCCTGTTTTAAAATGTTTATCGGTTTTTTATGCAGCAGTGGGAACGCGGATGAAAGCCGCCAAGCGCAAAAATGCTTTTGAAAGGAAATTCAGCTCCTTCGCACCAGCTTCAGCAAATACTCCGTTGTACCCTCTTCCAATTCTCTTTCGCCGTTTTCGAGAAAGCCGTGACGGTGATAAAATGCCCGGGCCCGTGTATTCTTCTCCAACGCCCACAGGAACTCCGCATGGAGGGTTTGCGTTGCGTATTCCATCAGCCCGTGTCCGATTCCCCCGCTTTGGAAGCAGGGCTCAACGTACAGCTTTACGATCTCCGTCTCCCGGAGCTCCAGGAAGCCTTTGAGGATGCCGTTCTCCTCTGCCACAAACAGGGAATTCAGGATCTCCTCTTTCCCAAAGTAGCTGTCGATCAGGGATACGACCTGTAATTTTCCGAAAGAGAATTCCTCCTGCTTGAAAATGGGGAAGTAGTTGATGCGGTTGTTGAAAACAAAAATCTCCGCGATGCGTGATAGATCCGATTTTACAGCTTTCCGTATGAGCATTTCTTCCTCCATGAACGCGAACCAATTCCCCCGGTGACAGAACCGATGGCGGGATCCGTTACCGGTTCTTCCAGGTCTGGAACGAAAACAGCACCAGAAGCGGGAAAATCTCCAGCCGTCCCAGCAGCATATCCAGTGACAGCACCAGCTTGCTGAAGCCACTGAAAGCCGCGTAGTTGCAGACGGGCCCAACCATCTCCAGACCGGGGCCGATGTTGTTCAGGCAGGCCAGCACCGCGGAAAAATTGGTGCCGGTGGAGAAGCCATCCAGCGAGATGGCAAGAAAGCTGAAAAACACGATCAGCACATAGGCGGCCAGGTATGCGTTGGTATTGGCGATCACCCGCTCGTCCACCACGGTGCCGTTGTTTCGTACCTGCTCCACCCGCCGGGGATGGAGCATTTGGGCAATGCTGCGCTTCAGGCTCTTGAACAGCAGCAGCACCCGGGCCACCTTGATGCCGCCGCCGGTGGACCCGGCACAGGCACCCACCACCATCAGGCAGAGCAGAATGGTTTTGGAGAAGCTGGGCCACAGGTCAAAATCCGTGGTGGCAAAGCCGGTGGTGGTGATGATGCTCCCTACCTGGAAGGCGGCGTGGCGCACCGTCTCCGCCGCTGTGGGATAGAAGCCCCACAGGTTCCACACGATCAGACCGATGCTGATCAGTACAATGGCGATATACAGCCGCAGCTCTTCGTCCTTGAAGACGCTTTTGAGCTGCCGCATCACCAGCAGATAATAGCAGCTGAAGTTCACGCCGAACAGCAGCATGAAAACCGTGGTGACGTTTTGAATATAGGGACTGTAGCTGGCAATGGAGTCGTTCTTCACCCCAAAGCCGCCGGTACCGGCGGTCCCAAAGGCGGTACAGAGGGCTTCAAAAAGGGACATGCCCCCCGCCAGCAGCAGAAGAATATCCATCAACGTCAGCCCGATGTACATCAGGTACAGGATCCCGGCAGTTTTCCGCATCTTCGGCACCAGCTTTCCCACGCTGGGCCCTGGACTCTCCGCCCGGAGCAGATGCATGGTAAAGCCCTTTTCGCTTCCCCTGGTTGGGGCAATGGCCAGCAGAAACACCAGCACACCCATGCCGCCGACCCAGTGCGTAAAGCTGCGCCAGAACAGCAGCCCCTTGGCCATGGGCTCCACAGCGGTGAGAATGGAGGCTCCCGTGGTGGTGAAGCCGGAAACGGTTTCAAAAAAAGCGTCTATATACCTGGGAATCTCCCTGGAAAAGTAGAAGGGCAGTGCGCCGATGAGACTGAGCACGATCCAGCTGAAAGCCACGCAGATCATGCCGTCGGTGGCGTAAAAGGCATTCCGGGCATCCCGGCAGAACAAAAACAGCACAGCGGCCAGGGCGGCGGTGATGGCCAGGGTGATCAGAAAGCCCTGGACGGCGGCGTTTTCCGCAAGAAAGAGGCTGATGGCCAGGGGAGGAAGAAGAAATATTCCCTCGATAAACAGAATCTGAGCGGTGAAACGCCCCATCATCTTATAATTCATGCATATCCCCCGTGATCACGCAAAAATATCATTCAGCTGATAGAGCACCTCACGCCCGTTGGTCACCACCAGGACGATGTCGCCCTGCTGGAATATGGTATCGCCGTTGGCGATTTCGGGAGCGGCCCCGTGGGCAACGGAGACCAGCAGCACATTGGGCTTGAGCTTGATCTGCTTCAAGGGCTCGCCGCAGTGGTGGGTGTGCTCGTCCACCCGGAACTCCATGGCCTCTGCCTGACCGTCGGCGATGGTGTGAACGGAAAGAGCCGCGCCGGTCTGGTTCTTCATGGCCCGGACATAGCGGGCAATGTTGCTGCTGCAAAGATCCTTGGGGCAGATGATGCTTCCCAGGGACAAACTGTCGATGAGTCCCCGGTTGTCCGCGTTGCTCAGCCGGGTGATCACCTGGGGCACCCCGCAGCTGGAGGCGTAGAGGGACACGATCATGTTCAGCTCGTCCCGCCCGGTGCAGGTCACAAGGGCGTCGTACTGGGCCATTCCCTCGCTGAGGAGCAGATCCTGGTCGCCCACATCCCCGTGGATGATATCGGTCTTGGGCAGCAGGGCGCTGAGCTGCTTGCACCGCTGCCGGTCGGACTCCACAATTTTCACACTGACGCCCTCTTTTTCCAGCCGGGCGGCCAGATAATAGCCCACCATGCCTCCGCCGCAGATCAGCACCCGGCGCACGGGGCGGGTGAGAATGCCCAGACTGCTGAGCAGGGTGGTGAGGTTCTCGGACAGGGCGGTGACGAACAGCCGATCTCCCTCCCGCAGGATGAAATCGCCGCCGGGGGCGATGGCGGAGCCGTTTCGCAGTACGGCGCACACCAGCACCTTGCATTTTACGATGCTTTTCAGATCCGTCAGCTTCACATTGCACAGCTTGCTGAGGGCGTCCACCCGAAGCTCCACGATTTCCGTGCGCCCCTTGGCAAAGGTGTCCCGCCGGAGAAAGCCGGGGTATTTCAGCAGCCGGTGGATTTCGACGGCGGCCTGATTCTCCGGATTGATGACCAGGGACAGGCCAAACACATCCCGCATCCGGTAGGCCTGTTCGTTGTATTCCGGGTTGCGAATGCGGGCGATGGTGTGCAGCTTGGGATTCATGGAGTGGGCGGTGGTGCAGCAGAGCAAATTGATCTCATCGTGATTGGTTACCGCGATCAGCAGGTCTGCCTCTTTCACGCCCGCCTGATTCAAAACGGACATGGAGGCACAGTTGCCCTGCACGGAGATCACGTCGTAGCGTTCCACACTGGAATCCAGGATGCCGGCATTGGCGTCAATGACGGTCACATCGTGATCCTCGGCAGTGAACTGCCGGGTTAGGGTGGAGCCAACCTTGCCGTCTCCGGCGATGATAATTTTCATAAATTCCTCCGAATGCAGAAAAACGAGATTCTTTTGTGCCTGTAGCTTTCCCCAAGCGGGAAGACGAATTCCAATTTATCTGAATGCCGCGTTCATCCAACAGACACAACATCAAATCCATTATATCAGAAGAAATCCTGTTTTACAACGACTGAAACCATTATTTTGTCAATATTTCCACCGCTGCCATGATCTGAGGGTCTTCCTCCGGCTCCAGAGCACCGTAGTAGATGGCAGTCTGGGTCTCGTCGTCCACCTCCACGAGAATATCCGGCTGAATGCCCACCCCGGCCAGGCTCTTGCCCTGGGGGGTGAAGTATTTCCCCACGGAGAGCCCCACGCCGGAGCCGTCGCTGAGCTCGTAGGTATACTGGAAGTAGCCCTTGCCGCAGGTGGGGGTGCCCACCACGACTCCCGCGCCGTATTCCTGAATGGCTGCGGGGAAGAACTCGGCAGCGGAATAGGAATCCCCGTTGCAAACCACGGCGATGGGCATATCCAGGAAGGAGGCGTCGGAGTAGTCCACCTGTTCCTTTCCGGCGTAGTCCACGGTGCGGAACAGCTCACCCTCGGGGAGCAGATAGTCCAGCAGCTCCACCAGCTCTGTGGCATAGCCGCCGGGGTTGTTCCTTACGTCGAAAATCAGGGCGGCGGCGCCCTGCTCCCGGAGGGCCTCAATGGCGGCGATGGACTCCTGGGCGCTGCGGGAATCAAAATTGTGGATGGCAATCAGGCCGATGTTCCCATCCAGCATCCGGTAGGAGACTACGGAGGTCAGAATATTCCGCCGCTCCACCTGAAAGGGAATGGTTTTGCCGTCCCGCAGAATCTCCAGCTCCACCGTTGTTCCCTCCGGGCCCCGAACCAGGTTTTTCAGCTGGGTGATGGTGATGTCCTGAGCGCTCTGCCCCTGGGCGGATGTGAGGATGTCCCCCTGGAGGATTCCTGCCTCCTGAGCGCCGCTGCCGGGTTCAACCCCCAGAATCAGAAATCCCCGGCCCTCCTCGTCCGCCGCAATGGTGACACCAATGCCCACATAGGCGTTGTTCACCTGCTCCTTGTGGGCGGCAAAGTCCTCAGCGTTGAGATAGTAGCTCCACCGGTCTCCCAGAGAACCGATCATGGCCTCCGCCGCTGCGTCCTCCGCCTTTTCCAGGTCGGCATCTTCAATAAAATAATTCCCGATCAGATATTCCAACTGACTCAGCTTGGGGGACTGGGGGAGCGCCCTGGTGCAAAAAAGCAGGGTGACAGCGCAGGCAGCCAGGGCGGTGGTGACATAGGATAGGATCCGCAAAAACAGTTTCATGGTAATCACTCCAAATTGAGAATATGCCCACAGTCGTATATTCGACCGTGGGCATGATTTTTAGTACAGGCTGACGTAGCTGCAGGGGTTGACATAGGCGCCATTATAGGCAATGCCGAAGTGCAGATGGTAGCCGGAGGCAATGCCGCTCTTGCCTACATAGCCAATGGTCTGACCCTGGTTCACTTTCTGACCGGCGCTGACGATGTAGTTGCTCATGTGCATGTAAATGGAAGAATAGCCGTCGCCGTGGTTGATGGTGACATAGTAGCCGGCGGAGTTGGAGTAGGTGGCAACGGTCACCGTGCCGCCTCGGGAGGCCACGATGGGAGTGCCTGCGTTCGCGGAAAGGTCAACACCCTGGTGATAGGTGGAGGCACCGGCAATGCCGGTATCCCGAAGGCCGAAGGGGCTGGTGAGCTTCTTGTAGCTGCAGGGCACCATCCAGGAGCTGCCCACATTCACGCTGCCGCCGCCGGAGGAACTTCCGCCGGAGGAGCTTCCGCTGCCGGAGCTGCTTCCGCCGCCGCTTGCGGAGGGCTGGGTGGTGGGGGGCACGTAGGTGGACATGTAGGCGATCCACTCGGCCTCCTTGGCTTCGTTGTATTCCTGCTCCTTCCGGGCAATTTCCGCCAGGAGCTCCTCGTCTTCCTTTTCCAGATCCTCCTGCTGGAGCTTCAGCTCCTCGCCCTTGGCCAGCAGCTGCACGATCAGCTCGTCGGCCTCGGCCCGCTTGGCGTCCAGCTCGGCCTGGGTTTCATTCAGATCACTGCGAACCTGTTCCAATTCGCTCTTTTCCTGGTTCAGCTCCGTCTGCGCTGCCTCCACGGCGGCAGCAGCCTCACTCAGCTCCTGCAGGCGGCGGGTATCGGAGGAGGCGATTTCCTCCACCATGTTCAGCCGGTCCAGCAGATCGGAGAAGCTGTTGGCCTTGAAAAGCACCTCCCAGTAGGAGATGGTGCCCTCTTCCTCCATGGCCCGGATGCGGGTCTTGCAGTCGCTGTTCAGCTCGTCGTATCTGGCCTGGGCCCGATCCAGCTCCTCCTGCTGGTCGGCGATGAGGACGCTGTAGGCGGAGAGCTGGTCGTTGATATTGATGATTTCAGCATGCAAAAGGCCGATTTCCTGGTCGATCACGTTTTTTCGGGCCACAATATCGGCAATTTCATCGGTGTTGGCCTGGTACTGGTTTTTCACATCGACGATTTGCTGCTTAATGTCCTTCCGATCCTGCTGCAGCGCGTTGATCTGCTTGCGGATCTCGCTGGAGGAGGCGGCCCAGACCCGGCTGGGCAGGATGCTGAACAGCAAAGACAGGATCATGATCGCTGCCATGACTCCGGCCAGGATGGAAATGAGACGTTTGCGGTTTTTCATAGAGTGCTCCTTTGTACTGGGTGTGCTGGGTTAGAGGTAGGCCATGGGGTTGACGTAGGTGCCGCCGTAGGAGATGCCGAAATGCAGGTGGGGACCGGTGGAAACGCCGGTGCTGCCCACATAGCCGATCAGCTGCCCCTGGGAAACGGACTGCCCCTGGGAAACCACATAGCGGGTCATGTGCATGTAAATGGAGGCGAAGCCGTCGCCGTGGTTGATGGAGACGTAGTAGCCCGCGCCGCCTGCCTGATAGGAGGCTCGGGTGACGGTTCCGCTGCGGGTGGCATAGATGGGTGTGCCGCTGGGGCATGCCATGTCAATGCCCTGGTGATAGGTGGAAGCGCCTGCGGTGGGGGCTTTCCGGTAGCCAAAGGCGCTGGTGATGGTGTAGCCGGAAACAGGCTCCAGCCAGGTGGCGTTGGAGGGGGGATTTTCACCCCGGAGCGCCATTTTCACCAGTTCTTCCTTGTACTGAGCGGCCTGAAGCTCCTTCTGCTTCTGAGCGATTTCGTTCATCAGCTCATTCTGCAGGGCCTCGGACTGATCCAGAACCACCTGGAATTCCTCCTGCTTGGCAATCAGCTCCCGGAGGATATCGTCGGATTCGGTGCGCTTTTCCTCCAGCGCGGCCTCACTGTCGGAGAGCATCTGCCGGGTCTCTTGTAGATCCGCCATTTCCTCGTTGAGGATCCGCTGGTTTGCCTCCACATTGGCGGCGGCAACCTGCAAATCCAGCAGCCGGCGGGTGTCGGCGGCGGCAATTTCATCCACGATGTTCATCCGATCCAGAAAGTCCGTAAAGCTTTTGGACTGGAAGATGACCTGCCAGTAGGTCACCTCACCCTCTTCTTCCATGGCCTGAATGCGTTCTTTGTACTGCTTGTTCAGGCTGGTCAGCTGGGCGTTGGATTCGTCCAGCCGTTCCTGGGTGTCGGCGATTATCTGGCCGTAGATGCGAAGCTGCTCGTTAACGTTGAGGATCTGCTCATGGAGCAGGGCGATTTCCTGATCCACAGCGTTTTTCTTATCCACCAGAGCCTGAATTTCACTGGCGTTGGCGTTGTATTGGCTCCTGATCGCATCGATCTGTGCCTGAATGACGGCGTTCTCCACTTTAAGATCGGTGATTTCCTCCTTGATCTCGGAGGAGGTTGCTGCCCGGACTCTGGGACAGAGGGAGCAGAAAACCGTCACAGCTGCAAGGACGGCAGCGACAGCAGACCGAGAAAAGTGTGATTTTCTCATAGGTTTCTCCTTGGAATCCGATAAGCCGGACTCCATAAGTCTGTATGCGGCAAACCGCAAAGGGCTTGCCGGAACCTTACACATCCATGAATTTCCGGATGGAGGTCCAGCTGCCGACGATGCCCACGAAAAGGCCGGCCGCGCCGAAGGTTGCCAGCATGGGAATCAGCAGATCGCCGGTGAAAGGCACAAAATCAAAGAGCCGCAGGGCGTCCACAGAGTTGATCCGCTCCACCAGTGCGTCGTAGAGCACCCATTCCAATCCAAAGGCCAGAATGGCGCCGATCATGCCCAGGGTGAAGCCCTCCACCACAAAGGGCAGCCGGATGAAGCTGTTGGTGGCGCCCACCATTTTCATGATGGCGATTTCGTCCTTCCGGTCGTACATGGCCAGCTTGATGGTGTTGGAAATAATCAGCAGGGAAATCACCAGCAGCATGGCAATCAGGGCAACGGAGGCGAGGTTCAGCACATTCTGGAGGGTGGTAAAGCCCTCGGCCAGCTCATAGGCGGCGTTGGTCTTGGCCACGCCGGGAATGGACTTGAGCTGTTCGTCGGTCTGCTTCATCAGGGTATTGTCCTCCAGGGTGACCACATAGCGGTGGCGCAGATCCTGGGCCTGGACGCCGTTGAAGGCGGCGTTGTTGTCGTGATCGTTGACAAATTTTTCCAGGGCCTCTTCCCGGGTGACGAAAACAGAATTCTGCACGTTGTCCAGCTGGTTGATCTTGGTGCCAACGCTTCTGGCCTCAGCATCGGACAGGCTGCTGTCGATGTACACCATGATTTCACTGGTCTGATTCAGCTTTTCCACCATCACATCCAGGTTGTAGGCCAGGATGGAGAAGCTGCCCACGATCAGAAGACAGGCGATGGTGACGCAGATAGCGGCGAAAGACATGAAGCCGTGGAGGAAGATGCCGTGAAAGCCTTCCTTAATCAGATAGCCTAAATTGTTAATCTTCATCGTAGTACCCCTCTCCGTCGCTGACCACAATGCCGTCGTCAATGACAATTACCCGCTTGGAGAACAGCTGTACCAGATCCTTTTCGTGGGTGACCACCAGAATGGTGGTGCCCAGGTTGTTGATCTCCTGGAGCAGGGACATGATTTCAAAGGAACGGGCCGGGTCCAGGTTGCCGGTGGGCTCGTCCGCAATGATGGTGGAGGGGTTGTTTACCAGGGCACGGGCGATGGCAAGACGCTGCTGCTCACCGCCGGACATCTCTCCGGGCAGGCGCTTGGCCTTGTTTTCCAGACCAACCAGCTCCAGAACGTAGGGCACCCGATCCCGGATCTCCCGCTCCTTGGCACCGATGACCCGCATGGCGAAGGCCACGTTGTCGTACACGCTCATTTTCGCAATCAGCCGGAAATCCTGGAACACCACGCCGGTGGTGCGCCGCAGGTAGGGAATCTCCCGCTTGCGGATGCGCTCCAGATTATAGCCGTTGACATGAACGGTGCCGGAGGTGGGCCGCAGCTCACCGCTGATGAGCTTGATGATGGTGGACTTGCCGGAGCCGGAGGGGCCCACCAAAAAACAGAATTCACCGTCCTCGATCTGCATGCTCACGCCGTTCAGCGCCGGGGAGCCGTGACCGTAGGACTTGACCACATCGGAAAATTCAATCATTTGCATCTATCTCCATTATAGATTGGTCGCAGAGAGCCTTTGACCGCAATGTAACCGAATTGTAACACATTTCGCCCATAAAGTCAATGCTATTCCAGGGGAAAACCCGGTATGAAGAAGAGAATTAACAAAAAATCAACAAAAATATCATGGATTTTCCTGCCAATTCCAAATAAAAAAGGATTATGTAACCCAAATCGGCTGAGAGGAGAGCAAAAGGAGCCCGCCGCATCCTTTACTATGCCTTTCCGCTTATCTTCACTGCCGGTCCAAAATGCCACCGGAGTGCTGCGGATGCGGCACAGGTAGTGGGTCAGAAAAAAGGCCCCGGCGCACAGAAGACAGCAAAGGGAAAGAAGGATTCTTTCAGCCATCTTTTTCACTCCTCTCATTTTACCGGCTCTGAACTCTGTCATTGTATCATTTTCTCCATGACCGGTCAACGGCAAAAAAATCCCAGCCTCGGGTCATAATTTATTTACATTTCCGCAACAAACCTTTCTTGAATTACAGGCCCCGGGACGCTATAATAAATCCATCAAATTTGAAGTAATTCCTCCGGCGCTCACGGCAGGGGGGTAATAAAGAAAGTTGAGAGAGAATATGGAAACAACGCAGAACAGCACAATGGTCATTGGCAGGGATGAAACGGTGGATGTGGATCATGTGCAGCATTTCAACCAATGGATGAAGAAGTTTGCCCGGCCTTATCGGGAACTGATGAGCTTCTACAGCTGCGCCATTATGGAGGTGGAGACCAAGTTCCGGGTGCTCAGCGAGGATATGTCCTTGGCCTTTGAGCGCAATCCCATCGAGACCATCCATACCCGCCTGAAAAGCCCGGAGAGCGTCATGAACAAAATGATCCGCCGCCAAATTCCGCTGTCTGTGGAGAACATCCGGGACAATATTCATGACATTGCGGGGGTTCGGGTGGTGTGCTCCTTCCAGTCGGACATCTACATGCTGGCGGATGCTTTTCTGAGGCAGGATGATGTTACCCTGATTCAGCGGAAAGACTATCTCCGCAGCCCCAAGCCCAATGGCTACCGGAGCCTGCATCTGATCGTCAGTGTGCCCATCTTCCTCCACAATGAAAAGAAATCCATGAAGGTGGAGGTGCAGCTTCGCACCCTGGCCATGGATTTGTGGGCCAGCACGGAGCACAAAATCCGCTACAAAAAGGACAATCTGCTCTCCCCGGCGGATAACCAGGCGCTCTATGTGTGCGCCCAGAGCTGCTCGGAGATCGATCAGAAGCTGGAACAGATCTATCAAAACGTTATGAAATCCAAAGAAAATCAGGAGATCGAAAACACATGAATATCGCAATTACCATTTTTGTCTGCTTCTTCGCCGGTCTGGGCGCGGGCCTTGGCACCGGCTTTGCGGGAATGAGCGCCGCAGCGGTGATCACCCCTATGCTGGTCACTTTCCTGGGCATGGAGCCCTATGATGCCGTGGGCATCGCTTTGGCCTCGGATGTGCTGGCCAGTGCGGTCAGCGCCTACACCTACGGAAAAAACAAGAATCTGGATGTGAAAAACGGCCTGGTGATGATGGCGGCGGTGCTGGTGTTTACCATGATCGGCAGCTACATTTCCAGCCTGCTGTCCAGCAGCACCATGGGCAATTTCTCGGTGTTCATGACCATGCTGCTGGGTGTGAAATTCCTTGTAAAGCCGGTGATGACCACCAAGGAGTCCATGGGCATGGTTTCCGCCCAAAAACGGATCGTCCAGAGCCTGATCTGCGGCAGTTTGATCGGCTTTATCTGCGGCTTCGTGGGTGCTGGCGGCGGAATGATGATGCTGCTGATTCTCACCTCCGTGCTGGGCTATGAGCTGAAAACCGCCGTGGGTACCAGTGTATTCATCATGTCCTTTACGGCTCTTACCGGCTCTGTGAGCCATTTCGTCATTGGCGGTGCGCCGGACATTCTGGTGCTTTTGCTGTGCGTGGGCTTCACCCTGATTTGGGCCAGGATCGCCGCCCGGATCGCCAATAAGGCGGATGCCAAATTCCTCAACCGGGCCACCGGCGTCATCCTCATCCTCCTGGGTGCCTCTGTGCTGCTGGTAAACGCTTTGACATAAAAAATTGGAATGTATTGTCTTCTGGGCAAATGCAACAAAAAATCCGCGGCTGTGGGTCTTCCCGCAGCCGCGGATTGTTATAGGTTCTCTTTGATTTTTTCAATCATTTCCGCATACTGCCCGTCGGTGAGCTTCACCTTTCCGGGGTTCATGGCAAAGGTGGAGCCCCATTCAAATTCATCCCGGTACTTGGGCACCAGGTGGAAATGCAGGTGGCAGCCGCCGTCGCCGTAAGCACCGTAATTCACCTTGTCCGGCTGGAAAGCCCGGTGAACCGCCCGGGAGGCCCTGGCCACATCGGCCATAAAGGCGCTGCGCTCTTCGTCGCTGATGTCCACCAGCTCGCTGACATGATCCTTGTAGGCTACGATCACCCGGCCGGGGTGGCTCTGCTCCTTAAAAAGGATCAGCTGGCTCACGTCCAGATCGCAGATTTTGATGCCGAAGCCGGCCAGAATGTCTCCGCCCATGCAGTAGCCGCAGTTACAGTCCTTCATATTGCATACAACCTTTCTCTTTGTCAAACGGAAATGAACCGGGGAGACTGCTCCCGTCCCTGCCATGGTACCACAGATAGAACCCGTCGTCAAGGGGCGGCAGGCTGGTTCCACGGAATATTGCATACCTTTGTAAGGGGAAAAAGCTGTTTTTCTGTAGGATTTTCACATTGTAATCCTGGAGGAAAGATGATATTATAATCAGTAAAAAAATATCTGTTGTCCTCGGGCAGCGGACGAATAGAAGCGCAAGGAGAACACAGGATATGAAATACATTGTTGTTCTTGGCGACGGCATGGCGGATGAGCCCATTGCCGAACTGAACGGCAAAACCCCCATGGAAGCGGCCCTCACCCCGGTGATGGATGAGCTGGCAGGCAAGGGCATTCTGGGCACGGTTCAGAATGTGCCCGCAGGCATGGCTCCCGGCAGCGATGTGGCCAACCTCTCGGTGCTGGGCTATGACCCGGCAGAGAATTACTCCGGACGATCTCCCCTGGAGGCGCTCAGCGTGGGGGTAGCCATGGAGGAAAACGACGTGATCTTCCGCAGCAATATCGTCACCCTGACAGAGGAGGAGCCCTACGGGGAAAAGACCATCCTGGATCACAGCTCCGGGGAGATCTCCACGGCGGATGCGGATGTGCTCATGGATGCCATCCGGGAGCATTTCAACAGCGATACCTTCCAGTTCTATACCGGCACCAGCTACCGGCACATTCTGGTGTGGAAAAACGGCAGGGTTTCCAAACTGGAGCCGCCCCACGATCATCTGGGCAGCGTCATCGGGCCGTTCCTGCCCCAGGAGCCGGTGCTGCGGCAGATGATGGAGGAGAGCTTTCCCATCCTCAACAGCCATCCCCTGAACCGGGAGAGAGCCGCCTCGGGGAAGAACAAGGCGAATTCCCTCTGGTTTTGGGGGGCGGGCACCAAGCCCAAGGTGCAGAACTTCCGGGAGAAAACCGGGCTCAAGGGTGCCATGATCTCCGCCGTGGATTTGCTCAAGGGCATCGCTGTGGGAGCGGGTATGCAGGTCTGCCAGGTGGAGGGCGCCACCGGCTCCATCGATACCAATTTCGAGGGCAAGGCCCAGGCGGCCATCGACGCCCTGCTCCGGGATGGCTGCGATTTCGCCTATATCCATGTGGAGGCCCCCGATGAGATTGGCCACCAGGGGAAGACTTTCGAGAAGGTCAAATCCATCGAATATCTGGACAGCCGCCTGATCGCTCTGGTGAAAAAGGCCATGGAGGACGCGGGGGAGGACTTCCGGATGCTGATCCTGCCGGATCATCCCACCCCCATCCGTATTCGTACCCACACCGGGGATCCGGTGCCCTATCTGCTCTACGACAGTACCCGGCAGCTGAAAAAGCGGGAGCGTTTCACCGAGGAAACCGCCCGTGCCGCCGGAAATTTTGAACCCAATGGCTATCGGCTCATTGAGAAGCTGATTGCCGCCGAATAAGGGAGGAATATCATGAGAGTCTATAATTTTTCCGCCGGCCCCGCGGTTTTGCCGGAGGAGGTTTTAAAGGAAGCCGCTGCCGAGATGCTGGACTACCGGGGCACCGGTATGTCCGTCATGGAAATGAGCCACCGCTCCAAGCCCTACCAGAAGATCATCGACGAGGCAGAGGCGGATCTGCGAAAGCTTTTGAACATTCCCGATAACTACAAGGTGCTCTTCCTCCAGGGCGGTGCCCATACCCAGTTTTCCATGGTGCCCATGAATCTGATGCCCCACGGTGTAGCTGACTATATCATCACCGGCGTGTGGGCGAAGAAGGCCTGGAAAGAGGCCCAGATGTATGGCCAGGCCAACGCCATTGCCTCCTCCGCCGATCGGAATTTCAGCTACATCCCCGACTGCTCCGATCTGCCCATCAGTGAGAACGCGGATTATGTGTATATCTGTGAAAACAACACCATCTACGGCACCAAGTTCAAGCAGCTGCCCAACACCAAGGGCAAAATGCTGGTGTCCGACGTTTCCAGCTGCTTCCTGTCCGAGCCCATGGATGTGACCCGGTACGGCTATGTCTACGGCGGTGTCCAGAAGAACATCGGCCCCGCCGGTGTGGTCATCGGCATTATGCGGGAGGATCTGATCACCGAAAGCTGCTATCCCAATACCCCCACCATGCTGCGCTACAAGACCTATGCCGACAACGGCTCCATGTACAACACGCCCCCCTGCTACAATATCTATATCTGCGGCAAGGTGTTCAAGTGGCTGCTCAGCCAGGGCGGTCTGGAGGTCATGAAGCAACGCAACGAGGAAAAGGCGAAGATCCTCTACGATTACCTGGACAGCAGCAAGCTCTTTATCGGCACCGTGGAGAGGAAGGACCGTTCCCTGATGAATGTCCCCTTTGTCACCGGCAGCGATGAGCTGAACGCCAAATTTGTGGCTGAAGCCGACGCGGCGGGCTTAAAGAACCTGAAAGGCCACCGTTCCGTAGGCGGTATGCGGGCCAGCATCTACAACGCCATGCCCAAGGCCGGAGTGGAGAGCCTGGTTGCCTTCATGGAGGACTTTGAAAGGAAAAACGGTTAAAATCACAGGAAAAGAGGATCACTCCCATGTACCAAATCCATTATCTGAATAAAATCTCCCCCAAGGGCACGGCCCTTTGGAAGCAGGACTACCGCCTCACCGAACAGATGGCTGACGCCGATGCCATCCTGGTGCGAAGCGCCGCCATGCATGAGATGGAGCTGCCCCAAAAGCTTTTGGCGGTGGCCCGGGCCGGTGCCGGTGTGAATAATATCCCTCTGGACAAATGCGCCGAGCAGGGCATTGTGGTGTTCAATACCCCCGGTGCCAATGCCCGCAGCGTGATGGAGGCCACCCTCTGCGGTCTGCTCCTGGGCAGCCGGGATGTGGTGGGCGGCATCAATTGGGTCAAGTCCATTGCCTCCCAGGGGGATGTGGCCAAAAAGGTGGAAAAGGGCAAGTCCCAGTTTGCCGGCCATGAGATCCTGGGCCGGAAGCTGGGCGTGGTGGGCCTGGGCGCCGTGGGCGGCCCGCTGGCCAACGCGGCCCGGCGGCTGGGCATGGAGGTCTACGGCTGCGATCCCTTTATCTCCATCGATGCTGCCTGGCATCTGGACAGCCAGATCACCCGGGTGAATAAGCGGGAGGAGATTTTTGCCACCTGCGATGTCATCTCCCTGCACACACCCCTGCTGGACGACACCCGGAAGATGATCAACGCCGAGACCATCGCCATGATGAAGGACGGGGTGATCATCCTGAACTTCGCCCGGGATCTGCTGGTGGATGACGATGCCATGGCTCAGGCCCTGGCCTCCGGCAAGGTGGCGCGGTACGTCACCGATTTCCCCAATGACAAAACCGCCGATATGCCCGGCTGCATTGCCATTCCCCATTTGGGCGCCTCCACCGAGGAATCCGAGGACAACTGCGCCAAGATGGCGGTGAACCAGGTGATGAATTACCTGGAAAACGGCAACATTGTCAACTCCGTGAATTTCCCCAACTGCGATATGGGCGTGTGCACCGCTGCGGGCAGAATTTTGATTCTCCACCGGAACATCCCCAACTCCCTGAGCCGGTTTACCACCGCCGTGGCTGCTGAGGGAATCAACATTGCCGGGCTGATGAACAAGAGCCGGGGGGAATACGCCGTGACCATGCTGGATCTGGATCATCAGGCCTCTCCCGCAGTGGCTGCCGATTTGGAAACGATCGATGGCGTCCTCAAGGTGCGGGTGATCAAGTAAGACACGGGATACGAGCAATAGGAGACAGTCCCGGTGGAGCTGTCTGGCATCTGCGGAGTGATTATCCTGACCATGCAGCGAATTGTCTATGACGCCTCCCTCCGTAAAATCATTACGCGCCCAGCCGGATTTCCGGCTGGGCGCGTGATTTTTGTTTTGTGCTTATGGATTCCAATTTGGCTACATGCTGCGTGAAACCGATAAGCAAATTACGTTCTCTCAATAGGTGGCGGACATATCCCGATAGAATTCGTTCATTTCCTCTTCGGTGTCGAAATTGCAGACATACATCTGGTTCGCCATGGCGCCGGAGAGAGCCTCGGGGATCCGGCCGGTCATCTTCAGGTGGGGGCCGTATTTCATGGTGATTTCATAATCATCCATCTTGTAGGTCTTGCCGTCCCGGCGGCTGTAGAAAGCGCAGTAGTGGTGGTTGCCGATGGGCTTGGTGTTGCAGTCAAAGGCCACCATGTCCGCCCAGATCTTGTAGACGTCGGTCTCCTGGCTGTAGTTGTACATTTCGGGGGTGTAGCCGCCGGCGGGGCGCATATTGACCTCCAGACCCAGGATGTCTCCCTTTTGGCCCAGTCCCTCCTGATCCTCGTTGAGGACGAAGAACTCCAGGTGGATGAAGCGGCTCTTCACACCAAAGGATTTCACAGTCCGCAGGCCCGCGTCCCGGATATTGTCCGGCAGGTCCTTCACCAGGTAGTACACGGAGTCGCCGCCCTCGTTCACAATGTCCATCAGGGACAGAGGGGTGACGTTGCCGGACTCGAACAGCGGATTGCCATGGGAATCAATGATGGCGTCGTAGGTCTGCACATATCCGTTGACGAATTCTTCCATGATATACACGTTATTGTCCTTGGTGTCCATGAACCAGCGCACATCGTCGTCGGATTTCAGCTTGTAGGTGTTGTTGGCACCCACGCCGTTGTCCGGCTTCACCACAACGGGGTAGCCCACATAATTGGCAAATTCCAGGGCGTCGTCCAGCCCATCCACCAGATGATACCGGGCGGTAGGCAGACCGGCCTTGGCGTAGTATTCCTTCATGGCGGACTTGAACTTGATTTTGGCCATATCGTCTGCTTTCGGGCCGGTGGTGATGTTGAACTCGGTACGCAGCTGGGCATCCCGCATCAGCCAGTATTCGTTGTTGGATTCCAGCCAGTCGATCTTGCCGTATTTAAAGGTGAAGAATGCCACGGCCTTGAAAACCTCATCGTAGTTTTCCAGGCTGGAAACCTTGTAGTATTCATCCAGGGAGTCCCGCAGCTCCTTTACCAGGTCGCCGTAGGGGCTGTCGCCAATGCCCAGCACACGCATGCCGTTGTTTCGCAGCTCCCGGCAGAACCGCCAGTAGGTCAAAGGGAAATTGGGGGAGATAAACACAAAATTTTTCATGATCGCTTCTCTCTTTCTTATCAACAAATATCATCAGCCCAGGAACCAGGGCAGGTAGGTCTCCACCATCTTAAACCACCAGGGCCAGTCGTGGTTCACATCGTAGCCCCAGTATTCAAACCGGGTGTGGATGCCCTTTTGAGCGCATACGGTGTCCAGCTTCCGGGTGCTTTCCAGCAGAACGTCCTCCCAGGCACCCTGGCCGCAGACGATCAGGGATTTCTGATGGTTGTACATATCCATCCAGGGATGGTCGGGGGCCATGTTGGCAAGATAGAACACGGGGCAGTTGTTGTAAACCAGATCGTCGCAGTAGTCGCCGAAGAATTCCTTGTTGTCGTACAGACCGGAGATGGCAAAGCAGCTGTCGAACAGATCCGGACGGCGGTAATAGAGGTTCGCGGCATGCATGGCGCCCATGGAAGCGCCGAAAGTGAGGATGCCCTGGTCGTAGCCGTTGCGCTCTCCGCTCAGGTGCTTGATGTAGGGCACCAGCTCCTGGGTGATATAGTTAACCCAACGCTCGTGGTTTTCAATGCGCCAGCGGTTGTCCGCGCCCATGGCGGCCCAGGACTCATTGTCGATGCAGTCGCAGGCATAAACGGTGCAGCGGCCAGCTTCGATCCAGCCAGCCCAGTGGTCGATCATTTTAAAGTTTTCAAAGTCGAAGAACCGGCCGCCCTGGCAGGGGATGAACAGAACGGGCTTGCCGGCGTGACCGTAGACCTTGAATTCCATGTCCCGGTTCAGGTGGCTGCTGTAGTGCTTGTAGTAGCGAATTTCCATTGGCTTCTCTCCTAATTTC
>JAXECZ010000027.1:0-6093 GCA_034104845.1 Faecousia sp.
CGAAACCATCCGCCATTGCGACAAGCACAATGTGCCCATCGCCACCAACCTGGCCAGCGCCGAGATGTTCATCATGGGCCTGCAGCGGGGCGACCTGGATTGGCGGGAAATGCTGCGGACCAAGACCAGATTTTAAAACAATAAGCACAATATCTCATATCTTCCTGAAAGGATTCATTTATGGAGATCATCAAGCCCCGGACGCTGTCCGGCTTTATGGAGCTGCTTCCCGATAAGCAGCAGCGTTTTGAAACCATGGCGGAGATCCTCCGCAAAACCTATGCCTCCTATGGCTTCGCTCCCCTGGACACCCCCGCCATCGAGGATGCCCAGATTTTATTGGCCAAGGGCGGCGGCGAAACGGAAAAGCAGATCTACCGCTTCCAAAAGGGCGACAGCGACCTGGCCCTGCGGTTTGATCTGACGGTGCCCCTGGCAAAGTATGTGGCCCTGCACTATGGTGAGCTGGCTTTTCCTTTCCGCCGGTACCAGATCAGCAAGGTCTACCGGGGAGAGCGGGCCCAGAGGGGGCGGTTCCGGGAATTCTACCAGGCGGACATCGACATCATCGGCGACGGCAAGCTGGACATCCTCAATGAGGCGGAGATTCCCGCCATCATCTACAAGGTATTCCGGGGCTTCGGCCTGAGCCGGTTCCAGATCCATGTGAACAACCGGAAGATTCTGAACGGCTTCTATGCCATGCTCGGCCTCACGGAGCAGTCCGGGGACATCATGCGTACCGTGGACAAGCTGGATAAAATCGGCGCGGACAAGGTGAAGCTGATTCTTCTGGAGGACTGCGGCCTGACAGAGAGCCAGGCGGACGAAATTCTGAAATTCATTGCCATTTCCGGCAGCAATTCCCAGGTGATTGCCGCCCTTGAGGGGTACGCAGGGAAGAATGAGATGTTTGACGGAGGGCTTACTGAGTTAAAGGCCGTCACCGCCAACCTCTCCGCCTTTGGGGTGCCGGAGGAGAATTTCGCCGTGGATCTGACCATTGCCCGGGGCCTGGACTACTACACCGGCACCGTCTACGAGACGACCCTGCTGGATCATCCGGAGATCGGCTCCGTGTGCTCCGGCGGCCGCTACGACAATCTGGCGGGCTACTACATCGATAAGGCTCTGCCCGGCGTGGGCATTTCCATCGGCTTGACAAGGCTCTTCTATGTGCTGGACGAGCAGGGACTTTTGAATCCCGCCCTGCCCAGCGCGCCCGCCGATGCCCTGGTGCTGCCCATGACGGAAAGCCCCGCCGAAGCCATTGCCCTGGCAGAGAAGTTGCGGAGCGCCGGCCTGCGGGTGCAGCTGTATGGAGAGCAGAAGAAATTCAAACAGAAAATGGCCTATGCCAACAAGCTGGCGGTGCCCTTTGCGGTGCTGCTGGGAGAGGACGAGATCAGAGAGGGCGTGTGCTCCGTGAAGAACATGGCCACCGGCGAGCAGCTGAAGCTTACCGCCCAAGAGGCCGCCGATCACATCAAGGCCGCCCTGGATACCCATTGCCCTGTGATTTTGGAGAAATGACCCTCACCCGCCCCAACCGGGGCGGGAAGCTTTTTGCGGCGTATTTTTCAGCAATCCGTAACCAATTTACAACGAATTCCCTCATAGAGGGTGAGCACAGAAGCAGGAGGCGCTTCCATGAAGGACGAACAGATCATCGACCTATATTTTCAGCGAAGCGAGGAAGCCATCCGGCAGACCGAGGCGGCCCACGGACACAAGCTCTACACCCTGGCCTACCGGATTTTATGCAGCCGGGAGGACGCGGAGGAAAGCGTCAGCGATACATACCTGAAGGCCTGGGAATCCATTCCTCCCACCCGCCCTGTTTATTTCTATGCCTACCTTGCGAAAATCTGCCGTTTCCTATGCTTTGGCAGGCTGGACTGGAAGAATGCCGCCAAAAGAAAGGCGGAAATCGTGGAGCTCACCGCGGAAATGGAGCTGTGCATTCCCGATCTCAGCCGGGAGCGGCAGCTGGAAGCTCAGGAGCTGGGACGGCTGCTGAATGCGTTCCTGGGCACTTTGAATGAGGAGAGCCGGAACATTTTCGTGCGCCGGTATTGGTATGCCGACTCCGTGGCGGAGATTGCCCAGCGATACCGCCTGGGGGAGAGCAAGGTGAAGACCCGGCTGTTCCGGGCCAGAAATCAGCTTCGCAGCTTCCTGGAAAAGGAGGGCTATGCTCTATGAACGGAAAAGAACTGTTGGAATCCATGGGCTATGTGGATGAAAAATACATCGCCGCCGCAGAAGCAAAGCCGGTTCGCCGGCTGCACTGGCAGAGCCTGACCGCCGCTGCCGCCTGCCTGCTTCTGGTTCTGACGTGCTGCTGGCAATTCCTGCCTCAGCAAAAAACCCAGGAGGCGGCCCAGGACGAGGCGGCGCCCATGGCCATGGCCTCCGGCACGGCCAGAAGCAGCAAGGAGATGGATTCGGGAAACGGTGCCGCCGTGATGATGGCGTCGCCATTGGCGGAGATGACGGTGCAGGTGCTGGAATGGACCCAGGAGGGAGCCTGCTGCCAGGTGGTTGACCCCGGCACCAGCGACTTCCAGCCGGGGGATCAGGTGACTGTTGTCCTGCCGGAGATGGAGGAAGCCGCCGCCCAGCCTTCCGCCATGGCTTTGGAGGAGGATGCCAATGCGGTGGTGTACCGGGTGTGCTTCCTGCCGGATGGCGGGACGGACACCATCGCCGCCGCCCAGTGGTCCCTTGCGGAGGAATAAATATCGCCGGGGCAGTGCTCGAAAGACGGGCTTTCAAATGAAGCGTGCAGCTCTGCTGGGATTGTGACCGAACAGCATTTTTAAAATACCGGACACGGTTTCCCTTTATCGTCCGATTGATTTTTATGATATATTTGCTATAATAAAGGAAAAGGAAATGATTTTATGCCTACAATATCTATGTTCCGCGGAATTAAGGTAACGATGTACTGGGCAGATCATATGCCGCCCCATTTTCATGCAACCTACGGCGGGGAAGAAGTGATCATCTCCATTAAGGACTTGGAGGTATTGGAGGGAACATTCCCCAGCAAACAATTGAAAATGCTTCTGGGGTGGGCAGCAATCCGCCAGGATCAGCTTATGGACAACTGGGAGTTGGCTGCAAAGAAACAGGAACTGTTTGCCATCGAGCCTCTGAGATAAAGCTTTCCTGTGAAAGGATGTGAAACTATGGGAAAAAGCGTAGAGTACTACCTTTCTGTCGGTTACGATCAAAAAATGGCAGAATACTTTTCCTCTGGACGGAAGCGCATTACAAAAGTTGTTCCCAAGGATGATTTCACATTGGCCCTGAGCTTTGACAATGGAGAGACGCGGCTGTATGACGCACGCCCCCTGCTTCAGGCGGGGACCGTGTTTGCGCCGCTTCGGGAGTGGAAGAACTTCTGCAGGGTATACCTGGATGAAAATCACTGCGTATCCTGGGACATTGACCCCAATGTAGACAGCGCGAAAGTTTGGAGCAACAAGATTGATTTGTGCCCTGACAGCTGTTATGTGGATAGCGTTCCTTTTCCAAGCGGTTATGTGGTATAGCCGCTGTCATCTCTCTTATGAAAACGGCGTGACTATCTGCGGTCACGCCTTTTTGCTGCCTTAAGGCCCTCGCCCTCTGCCGGTTATCCGGGGAGCAGGGCGCTTTCCGTTACCATTTCCGGAACAGGAAAAAGATATCCCGGAGAAAACGGATTTTTCTGCGAAAAAGGGTTGAATTTCCTAACTGTTTATGATACGATATCGTAGTATCGATATGCGGCTCTGTGGGCTGCATCACCTATTACACGAAAAGGAAGCATCGATTATGGCAAAACCTCATACCATCGCAGTGGCCGGTAAGGGCGGCGTGGGCAAAACCACTACCTGCGGTATGATTATTGATTATCTGTGCAAGAAGCACCAGGGGCCCGTCCTGGTGGTGGACGCCGACGCCAATTCCAACCTGAACGAAGTGCTGGGGGTGGAGGCGGAAACCTCCCTGGGGCAGATTCGGGAGGAAATGGCCCAGGCGGAGTTGAAGGGCACCATCCCCAAGGGTATGACCAAGGCGGAGTATGCCGAGATGAAGTTTAACGACGCCCTCATCGAGGAGGACGATTTCGACATGCTCATCATGGGCCGCACCCAGGGCAAGGGCTGCTACTGCTATGTCAACGGCGTTCTGAAGGCCCAGGTGGATAAGTACGCGAAGAATTATTCCTATATCGTCATGGACAATGAAGCGGGTCTGGAGCATGTGGCCAGAGGCACCCTTCCCCATGTAGACACCATGCTGCTGATTTCCGACTGCTCCAGAAGAGGTATCCAGGCGGTAGCGCGGCTGGCAGATATGGTGAACGAGATGGAGCTGAATCCCGGCCAGATGGGCCTGATCGTCAACCGGGCTCCCGGCGGGGTGCTGGACGAGGGCGTGAAGGCGGAGATCGAGAAGCACGGGCTGACACTCTTCGGTGTGCTGCCCCAGGATGATGAGGTCTACCGCTGCGACTGCAACGGAGAGCCCTCCGCCAAGCTGCCGGATTCCGACGGCATGAAATCCGCTTTAAAGCAGGTGCTCTCAAACATCGGCTTGTAAAAAAGATATGTGATAGGAGATATAAGATAGATATAAGATATCTTACCGGGTTTTTGGCCCTGATCAGCATATCTTCGATTGATAAGGAACCCTGCGGCTCGTTATTGAGGGATAGCGCCATTTTTTGCAGCGTTCAACCGGCAAGCGAAATATCTTATATCTCATATCTCACCATCGTATTCTTCGGGATGCTCCGACGCGCTCTGAAAGGTGCGATTTCCGAGTCCTTCCAAGGGGAGGGTTCGGAAATCGTCCCTGCGGGGCGGAGGGCAATCACGCCTCTGCCGGACGATTCCCGTGAATAAACAATCTTATCAAAAAGAAAGTAAAACAAGGGGGAAACATTACAATGGCTTTTACACCCAAGAAGGTGGCATACCGCGGCGCCATCAACGCTGTCACCCTGGGCACCGGCGATAAGGCAATCGTCATCGGTGGTCAGAATGTACTGCCTTTCTACACCTTCGATGCACCCATCGAGAACGCGCCCAAGATCGGCGTGGAAATCTCCGACTGCGCTTCCGAGTGGACCGCTCCCGCACTGAAGGAATTCTATGCCGGCTGCTCGAGCATGGCCGACTACGCCAAGAAGGCCGAGACCATGCCCGGCGCCGACTTCCTGTGCCTGCACTTCGAGTCCGCTGACCCCAACGGGTTAAACCGCTCCGTTGCCGACTGTGTGGCCGATGCCAAGGCGGTTGCCGAGGCCGTGACCATGCCCATCGTCATCATGGGCTGCAAGAACATCGAGAAGGACGGCGAGCTGTTCTCCAAGATCGCTGAGGCCCTCCAGGGCAAGAACATCCTGGTGCTCTCCGCCCGGAGCGAGGACTACAAGACCGTTGGCGCTTCCGTCGCTCTGGCCTATGGTCAGAAGGTGGGCGCTGAGACCGCCGACGATATCAACCTGGCCAAGCAGCTGAACATCATGCTCAAGGGTCTGACCGTGGCTCCCACCTCCATCGTGATGAACGTGGGCACCGCCGCTGTTGGCTACGGCTATGAGTATGTGGCCTCCACTCTGGATCGTGTCCGCCTGGCCGCTCTGGCCCAGTCCGATGCCGACCTGCAGATGCCCATCATGGCTCCCGTGTCCACCGACACCTGGAGCGTGAAGGAATCCACCGCCTCCGAGGAAGACGAGCCCGCCTGGGGCAATGCCGAGGAGCGGGGCATCAGCATGGAGGTTGCCACCGCAGCCGCCAACCTGACCGGCGGCGCCGATGCCGTTATCATGCGCCATCCCGCGGCCGTTGCAACCATTAAGCAGTTCATCAACGAACTGGTCTGATTGGAAGGAGGATACATACCATGGCTTTGAAAGGTCTTGACATTTTTAAGCTGTCTCCCAAGAAAAACTGTAAGGAGTGCGGCAGCCCCACCTGTATGGCATTCTGCATGAAGGTGGCCCAGGGCGCTGTTTCCATCGACAAGTGCCCCTACTTCTCCGACGACGCCAAGGCAATGCTCAATGAGCAGACCGCTCCCCCCATGAAG
>JAXECZ010000120.1:0-3870 GCA_034104845.1 Faecousia sp.
CAGTCTCCCAGCATCAATCGTCCGGATACACCACTGCAACTTTTCCGCACTGTCCGCCGGCCATGAGGGCAAATGCCTCTCCGGCTTGCTCCACAGGGAATTCGTCGGTAATCAGATCTTCCGGATGGATGCCCCAGCGAACCAAGTGCTCCACCAAATCCATCATCTTCCAGGTTGAGGTTACCCAAGAACCGTAAACAGCTTTCTGCGAATGCATCATGTCCGGACTGGGAGTCAAAGTCATGGTGTTTCCCTCGCCTACCAGCGCAATCTTACCCCAGTCTCGGGTAGCTCGTACTGCGGTCTGACGTCCGGCATCGCTGGCAGAGCAGTCGATAGCTCGCTCCACACCGAAGCCGCCGGTTACCTTACGAATCTCGTCCACGGTAGTATCGGAGGGCTTGAACACATAGTCCACCAGTCCCATATCCTTAGCCATTTTAATCCGGTAGTCGTTCATTTCCACACCGATGAGCTTTTCAGCTCCCATAGCCTTACACAGCATCAGGGTTGCCAGACCCACGGGGCCCAGACCTACCACCAGCACAGCATGGTCGCCGCTGATGCCAATTTTCTGCAAGGCTTCATATGCGGTACCAAAACCACAGGCAACAGACGCGCCATCCTTATAGGTCAGCTCATCGGGCAGGGGGATCAGATCCTTTTCGTCGCAGAGCATGTATGGAGCCATACCGCCGTCACGCTGCCAGCCGTAGGCCTGACGCTTGGGGCTGGTGCAAGCGATGGCGTAACCCATCCGGCAGTTATAGCACACGCCGCAGCCAGAGATGTGATAGACGATGGCTCGGTCACCAACCTGGAACTGCTTGGTTCCGGGGCCGGTTTTCACCACAACACCGCAGGGCTCGTGGCCGGCGATGGTGCCAGGAATGTAGCCCTCCGCACCCTTGCCGGTATGCTCGCGGTAGATGCAGCGGATATCCGAACCGCAAATAGTGCTTGCACGGGTAGCCAGCAGAACCTGACCATAACCAGGCTCGGGAACATCAAATTCCCGCAGCTCTACCGTGCTGTTGCCCGGCAGAATGGCACCGGTCATCTTCTTGGGAATCGTGTACTCGCGTTTCATTGTTGGGTCCTCCTATTCAATCATATCAATTGTCAGGTTTTCACCTGTCAAGCCTAAACATGAGTTTGCCATCCGGATGGCCGATGAGCCATTTGATGACAGCAGGGATCAGTCCGGACTCTCCCCTTGCCTGAGAGTCCGGGGCAAGGGGAGAATTGGTTCCTCTGACAAGCACTGCAATGCACCGATATGCTGCCTGAGAAGTCTGGCAGGGGGCATTGTGCAGTGTTGTGGCATATAGCTCGATCAAGACCCCCGAGGCAGAAGGAAGGCTTTCACCTGACGGGTATCCATTGTAAAGCCTCGCTCAGTTCCTGCCGCAAGGCCAGGAACATAATCACATCCCGATACTGTGCGCCGAACTCAGAGCTTCAGTGGTGTTCCGGGGCGTTCATCTTCTTGCAGTGACCATAGGGTATAGCCGATCTGGATGGGCATCCCGCCAAGCAAGTACTGCTGCAGGCAGGCTGCTTCTGACAGCATCTCCAACTCCGGATCAGAATACTCATGCACAACGTCCTTGGGACATTTCCGCCTGGACTAGATTCAAAGAAATGACTCGGTATCAAAGCCAGGAACCACTCACCCATTATTTTTGAACTCCGGGTCAAATACGCTGTCAAGTTTCCTGACACTCCTCCTGGACGGTCGATGCCGCTGCCTCAATAAGCGGAAAACAGTACCTGTAAACTGTTGACGGTAACATGCTCTTTTCACCGGGTTTGTATTGTCTCTCCAATCAAACTGAAAGTATTTTGCAAAACGATTTGCTTAACAGATTATGGGTGAATTATATGAGATGTTTGGTTGTTTGTCAATTGACCAAAACGACCAAGAAAAACCAGAGAAATTTGTTTATTATACCATTTTGCGAAACGATTTCTAAAATAGTATTATGGTAGAAAAGAAACGAAAAGATAAGGTGGTTGAGTAAATGGCGAAGAGGGAAACCGGTGTTATGACAAAGTCAGAGAACAAACAGGCCGTATTACGATATATTCTCAATCACACAGCTGTCACCAAGCAAGATCTGTACGTGGATCTGGGTCTGAGCTTTCCCACCATTAAGCAATGTATGGAGCTGCTGGAAGCTGACCACCTGATTATGCCGGCAGACAAGATCCGCAACACAGGCGGACGCAGCGCCTTGTCCTACAGTGTCCAAGTTAATTCGTACTATGCTATCGGTGTATTTATCTCCACAAATCACATTTCCGCAGTCTGTGTGGACCTGTCGGGAACAATCATCTCCTCTCAGCGGGTACGCGAGCCCCTGAACCTACAATCGGAAGCCTATCTGCAGCGGATCGGAGCCATTGTTCAGGAAAGCAATGCAGCCTTGGGCAGGTCAGATGCCTACTGTCTCGGGGTAGGAATTGCGGTATCCAGTTTCATTGCGGAGGACGGAGAATCAATCATATTTGGTATGACCACAGATTTTACCGGAATCACCAAAACCGTCCTCTCCCGTTACATCCCCTATCCCACCATACTAATTCACGATTCCAAAGCGGCGGCTGTGGCAGAGATTTGGAAAAGGCCAGACTACCAGAATGTGATTTATTTGAATCTGAACAACAGCGTCGGCAGCAGCATCATACTTGATGGAAAAATTTACCGGGGAAATCACTTTCTGGCCGGTGAAATCGGGCATGTGATTGTAAATCCCAACAGTGGCCGGCGATGCTACTGTGGTCAAATTGGTTGCTTCGACACAGAGTGTAACGCCGGTGTTCTGGAATCCTACACCAACCGGAATCTGGAGGAATTCTTCCGGTTACTGGCACAGAAGGAAGAAGGCGCGATGAAGATCTGGGACGCCTATCTGGACTCTCTTGCCATGATGATCTGCAATCAGAAAAAGATGTTTGACTGTACTTTCATCATCGGTGGCTATGTGGGCAACTATATCGAGCCATATATGTATGATCTATACAAGAAGGTAGATTCCCGCAGTATATTCATACCAAATGCAGAGGAATATATTTTCCCATGCAAATACAAGAGGGAAGCAACCGCCGCAGGCGCTGCCATTCAGGTCATTGATCGTTTTATCAATGACCTGTAATCCCGAATAGTGTTCCGAAAACGGGCTACCTGTGGAAAAGCTGGTATAGAATTCAAAAAACAGCGCACTAACTCTGAGGGGGGCAGAGTCTGCCTCTCAGAGTTTGTGCGCTGTTTTTTCTTTTGGAGACGCTATGAAACGGTCGGGACAACCAGGCACCTTCCCAACCGATCTGTTTGCGCTTTATGGTGCAACTTCAGAAGATTATAGGCCATGCTCTCAAGATACCATTCCACCATGACATGGGTATTTCCCCACGTCAGAGAACGCCGGAAGTTCATGTCCTCTTTCATCATAGAAAAACGACCTCCGACGGAATTAAGCGGTTGACGCGAATCAGGATTCCTTCCTCTGTGGAAATCTTTTCTATCTTAGGCACCCAGCAGAGTTGTAGAGTTCATGCGCAGCAATACCAGCGATACCACCAATGCAGGGGTTACAAGTACGCTTGTAGATATAAGCACTACTTTTCTTTTCCTACCGCGATTTCTTCCAGCGGTCGGCTGGCGGTATGTAAGATTCCAAACGACTGCGCAGAACAGCTTGAATCCGATTATCTGGAATCTCAGCGATTATATGTGTTCTTCCATAAGGTAATTGAACTTTCATTTTTTGCGCACCCCTTCTTTTTTGTAAACCATGTCAAAACGTGCGTTTTGGGGCTGCCTCACTGTGTTCGTGAAGCAGCCCCAAATCTTATGCTCCTAAATCC
>JAXECZ010000056.1:0-30211 GCA_034104845.1 Faecousia sp.
TACCCTTTTGGGGTATACACGATTTCCAATCGTGCGCGCTCGGCCAGCTACGCGACTTCTCCATACTCAGCTCTCGCTGCCAGCTAGGATATAATACACTATGGATTCTATTTTGTCAATTCTTTTTTTCAAAATCCGAGAGATTTTTTTCATACCGCAGCGTATAGGCCCGGTGATTCACGCTGCCGTCAATATAAGCAGCATAATCCAGATAGATCTCAAAGCCGCAACGAAGATGGGTTTTCATGGAAGCCGTGTTTTTTTTGCTCACATGGGAATACAGCCGTACACTCCCCTGCTGCGCCAGTATTTGCTGCACCGCCTGGATCAGCCGAACCCCATAGCCCATTCTGCGTTTGTCGGGGGCCGTTTCCAGTGCCTCCAACAGCAGACCATCCCGATATGGCTCCAGGCGTAAGGCGCTGAGATACTGCCCATTCTCTTCCCAAATGCAGTACACGGCGCCGGGTTGGGGGAAGAAGCAGTCATGGAGATAAGCGTAGAAATCCTCCTCCGACAGCTGTATCTGCCGGTCCTCCGGTTCCTCTGGCGCAAGCTCCCTGCCATGCTCCCGATTGGCATCCAGGTATACCTGCATCAGCTTCCCAAAGGAGAGTTGGCCCATATTTCTGACAATCGTGAGCATACCCGCCTCCGCTTTTTTTGTAACTATTTTGCTGCTTCAAAAAATGTAAGCCTGTGGAAAAGTGTTATGTATACACAGTTTTTCACATTTCACACAGGCTTATTCACAGCATCCACAGCAGAATTTGTCTATTTCTTGAAGATTTTATTAAGAAAGTTGCAAAATGGTTACTTTCCCGTTACAAGTCAATTTTGCGATTACAGCGCCTCTCCCAGGATGGATTTGGTGGCATAGGCATTGAGGCGCATGTCCGCCGTATTTCCCGCCAGATATTCATAATAGGCCTGGGCTCCGATCATGGCGCCGTTATCCCCGCAGAGCTTAAGCGGCGGCATATAAACCTGCGCCCCCAGCTTCCGGGCTGCTTCCAGAATATCCTGGCGAATGCGGGAATTGGCAGCCAC
This sequence comes from Faecousia sp., assembly GCA_034104845.1. GTDB lineage: Bacteria > Bacillota > Clostridia > Oscillospirales > Oscillospiraceae > Faecousia. Next base: position 1,051 of record JAXECZ010000056.1, read on the forward strand.
GCCCCCCGCCACCGCAACCTTGCGGTATCCGGTTTGCTCCAGAGCCATCACCACTCTGGGAACCAGCGTATCGGATACAGCGGCGGAGAATCCGGCGCAGAGGCTGGGAATATCCAGCTCCTCCCCGATTTGTTCCGCATGGTGAATCAAATTCAAGGCAGCAGTTTTCAAGCCGGAAAAGCTCATATTGTAGGGATTCTCCCCGGGCTTGCTCCTGGGGAGGGTGTATTTCTGCTCATCTCCCAGCTTTGCCATGTTGTCCAGGGCCGCGCCGCCGGGATAGGGCATACCCAGGACCCGGGCCACCTTGTCGAAGCACTCCCCTGCCGCGTCATCCAGGGAGGTGCCCAGGATGCTCATGTCCGTATAGTCCTTCACTTCCACGATCATGGTGTGTCCCCCGGATACCACCAGGCACAAAAAGGGCGGCTCCAAATCCGGATAAGCCAGATAGTTTGCGGCAATGTGCCCACGAATATGGTGAACGGGAATCAGGGGCTTCCCCATGGAAAAGGCGGCAGCCTTTGCAAAATTCACGCCCACCAGCACCGCGCCGATGAGTCCAGGCGCATAGGTAACGGCGACGGCATCAATGTCCTTTCTTTTCAGGCCGGTATTGGATAGGGCCTGGTCAGCCAGACCGGAAATGGCTTCAATGTGTTTGCGGGACGCAATCTCCGGCACGACCCCGCCGTAAAGCCGGTGCAAATCCACCTGGGAAGCGATACAGTCGGTCAAAACCTCCCGCCCGTCCCGGACGATGGCTACGGCGGTTTCATCGCAGGAGGACTCCACAGCTAAAATATTCAAACTTGCCACTCCTTTCTCAGAATGAGGGCATCCTCTTTGGGATTGTGGTAATAGCCCCGCCGCCTTCCCACCTGGAGAAAGCCCAGTTTTTCATAAAGGGCAATGGCGGGGGCATTGGAGGCACGAACCTCCAGGCTCAGGCAGTGGCTCTGTCTGGATTTCAGCTTCTCCACCAGGGCAGCGATCAGGGCTTCTCCGATTCCCATTCTTCTGCTTTCGGGAGAAACGGCGATGTTCATCATATCCGTCTCCCCCAGCACCGTCTGGGAGCCCACATAGCCCAAAACCCGATCCTCCTCTACGCAGACAAGCCAGATGGAAAGCGGATTCCCAAGCTCCTCTGCCACGCTTTTCTCGCTCCAGGGATCGGAAAAGCAAATTCGTTCCAATTCGGCCACCTGGGCCACATGCTGCTGCTGCATTGGTATGATTTCCGTCATTTTGCGTCATACCAGCTCTTTCCGTATTTTGCCTCCGCCGTCAGCGGCACAGAGAGGGACGCCACCTGCTCCATCTCCCGGCTGACAAGCTCTGCTACCTGGGGAGCCATTGCCTCCGGACATTCCACGATCAGCTCGTCGTGCACCTGCAGCAGCAGCTCTGCCTCCGGGAAGCTTTTTTGCAGCGCGTTTTCCACCCGAATCATGGCCAGCTTGATCAAATCTGCGGCCGTTCCCTGGATGGGCGTATTGAGGGCGATCCGCTCGGCGCCCTGGCGGACATTGAAATTGCTGCTTTTCAGCTCCGGGATATAGCGCTTGCGGCCGTAGAGCGTTTTGGTAAACCCGCTTTCCCGGGCATCGGCCACCACTTTTTTCATATAATCCCGAACGCCATGGTAGGTGGCGAGATACTGGTTGATATATTCCTTGGCCTCATACCGGCTGACGCCAATGTCCTCCGCCAGGGAGAATTCGGAAATGCCATACACAATTCCGAAGTTCACTGCCTTTGCGTGGCGGCGCTGCAGAGGCGTGACAGCCGCTTTTTCTACGCCGAACACCTGGGAGGCGGTGGCGGTGTGGATATCCTCGCCGGAGCAGAAAGCCTGCCGCATGGTTTTGTCGTCGGCAATATGGGCCAGCACCCGCAGCTCGATCTGGCTGTAATCCGCATCCACCAGGACGCAGCCATCCTTGGGCACGAACATCTTCCGAATCTCCGCGCCCAGGTCTGTCCGCACCGGGATATTCTGCAAATTCGGCTCCGTGGAGGACAGCCGCCCCGTGGCAGTAACCAGGTTCTGGAAAGTGGTGTGAATCCGCCCATCCTCCCGGATCTCTTTCATCAGGCCGTCGGCGTAGGTGGATTTCAGCTTTGTCAGCATCCGGTAATCCATGATTGCCGGAATGATGGGATGCTTTTCTTTCAGCTTTTCCAGGACATCCGCGTTGGTGGCATAGCCGGTTTTGGTCTTTTTCACCGGAGGCAGCCCCAGCTTCTCAAAAAGCAGATCGCCCAGCTGTTTGGGGGAATTGATGTTGAAAGCCTCTCCGGAGTAGGAGAAGATCAATTTCTCACAGTCCGCAATTCTCTGGGTGAGCATACTGCCGAACTGCTCCAGCTGCCTGCGGTCAATGGCAATGCCCCGGCACTCCATCTGATAGAGCACATCACACAGAGGAAGCTCTATTTCCCGGTAGAGCTCTGTCATCCCATTCTTTTCCAATTCCTTTTCCAGAATGGGCTTCAGGAGCCAAATGGCCTCGGCGCAGCCTGCCGCGTCCCCATCCTCCACATTCCATCCCAAAAAGGTGGTGGAAAGCTTGGACACCGGATAGTCGGACTGGGAGGGATTCAAATCATAGGCGGCCAGGGCGGTATCAAACCAGGCGCGGGGACAGGATACGTCCAGCTCCGCCAGGCGGTGCCTGGTTGTTTTGGAATCGTGAAGAATCAGCTTCGCAGCATCCGGCAGCGTGAGCCCCTGCATTTGCAGCTCCATGGGCGTCAGGGAGCATACTCCCGTCTCCCAGGCGATGCCCAAACTGCCGTCCGCCGCCGCATACACGGCGCACTGACGCAGCGTTTCGGGAAGAACCTCCGTCCTGGGAAGCCGTTCCAGCTTTGTCTGCACAATAGGCGCTTCAAAATCAGCGCCCCGAAGGCCGTATTTATCGATCAGGCGGACAAATTCCAGCTTCTGAAACAGCTGAAACAGTTCCTTTTTGTGATAAGGCTGCTTTATGGTATCCTCCGGGGCAAAATCAATGGGCGCCTCCGGGATGATGGTGGCCAGCTCATAGGAAAGGTAGGCGTTTTCCTTTCCTGCCTCCAGCTTTTCCCGGAGCTTGGGACGGATGGAAGCGTCCTCAAGGTTTGCGTAAACCCCATCCAGGCTGCCGAATTTGGCAAGCAGCTCCTTGGCGGTTTTTGGGCCTACCCCTGCCACACCGGGAATATTATCGGAGGAATCTCCCATCAGGGCCTTCAAATCAATGAGCTTTTTGGGTTCAAAGCCATATTCCTCCCGGAAAACCTCCGGAGTATACAGCGTGGTATTGGTCTGCCCCGGCTTGGAGATGACCAGCTTCACATGCACATGCTCGTCAATCAGCTGCAGGCTGTCCCGGTCCCCTGTTACGATCACGCACTGCCAGGCGTTGTTGGAGCAGATGCGGCCAACGGTGCCGATCACATCGTCCGCTTCCCAGCCCTGGCATTCATAGATGGGGATGCCCATGGCCCGGAGGATCTCCTTGGCATAGGGCATCTGCTGGGCCAGCTCCTCCGGCATTTTGTGGCGGGTGGCCTTGTAGCCATCGTAGCGCAGGTGACGGAACGTGGGCCCATGGAGGTCAAAGGCCACAGCCACGCCATCGGGCCGCTCTTCCTTTTCCATCCGTTCCAAAATATTCAAAAAGCCATACACCGCATGGGTATAAAGCCCCTCCCTGGTGGTCAGGGGCTTCACACCGAAATAGGCGCGGTTGATCACACTGTTGCCGTCCAGAATCAGCAGCTTCATACTTTTCTCCACTTTGTACCCTGGGGCGTGTCGATGATCTCGATGCCCCTTGCCTTCAATTCATCCCGAATCCGGTCAGCCTCAGCAAAATTCTTTGCCTTTTTGGCGGCGGTTCTTGCCGCAACCAGCGCATCGATTTCCGGGTCGGCATTGGCGGAGTCCTCCTGAGCCTGCTTCTTTTGAAGCGCCTGAGCAGCTGAAATCAACTGCAGTCCCAGCACCCGGTCAAAATCCGCCAGAGCGGCCAGCTTGGTGGCATCATTGCATTTTGCCTTCAGCACATCGTAAACCGCGGTCACAGCGAGAGAGGTATTCAGGTCGCCGTCCAGCGCTCCCACAAACCGCTGCTTCAGGCTGTCGAAGGCGGCGGTGTCCACCTCCCCCTCCGGCTTCAGGGCGGCGATTTTCGCCACCAGCTTCTGATAGGCTGCAGCGGCATTGTCCAGGTTCTCCCAGTTAAACACCAGGTTGCGCCGATAGTGGCTCTGCAGGCAGAAGAGCCGGTAGGCCATGGGGTCGTAGCCCTTTTCCTCCAGCAGGGATACCGTCAGGAATTCCCCTTTGGATTTGCTCATTTTGGAAACCCCGTCGCCGTAGTCCACATTCAGGTGATGGACATGGAACCAGTAATTGCACCACTTGTGCCCCAGGTAGCTTTCGGACTGGGCAATCTCGTTGGTGTGGTGGGGAAAGGCGTTGTCGATGCCGCCGCAGTGAATGTCCAGATCCTCCCCCAGGTGCTTCATGGAGATGCAGGAGCACTCAATATGCCAGCCGGGATAGCCCACTCCCCAGGGAGAATCCCATTTCAGGGCCTGATCCTCAAATTTGGACTTGGTAAACCAGAGGACGAAATCGTTCTTGTTTCGCTTGTTGGTATCCTCCTCCACGCCCTCCCGGACGCCCACGGCCAGATCCTCCTCGTCGTGGTCGTTGAACACATAATACTTCTCCAGGGTGGAGGTGTCAAAGTACACATTGCCACCGGCAAAATAGGCCTTCCCCTTTTCCAGAAGCACGGAAACCATGTGGATATATTCATCAATGCAGTTTGTGGCAGGCTCCACCACATCCGGCCGCTTGATGTTCAGCTTATCGCAGTCGGCAAAGAAGGCGTCGGTGTAATATTTTGCAATCTCCATGACGGTTTTGTGCTCCCGGCGGGCACCCTTGAGCATTTTATCCTCGCCGGTGTCCGCATCGGAGGCCAGATGGCCCACATCCGTAATGTTCATCACCCGCTTAACAGGATATCCCTCGTACCGGAGGGCTTTTTCCAGCACATCCTCCATAATGTAGGTACGCAGGTTGCCGATATGGGCATAGTGATACACCGTAGGCCCGCAGGTATACATCTTCACCAAGCTGGGGTTATTGGGGGTGAAAAGCTCTTTTTTATGGGTAGCAGAGTTGTAAAGGTACATAAATCTATCTCCTCCTACAATAATATATAAAACAAAACGCCTCTTATACATACCCCGCAGGCAGTACAAGAGGCGGCAATTGGCCGCGGGTCCACTCTCATTTCTCACTTTTATTCGGATGCTCCCGCTCCCGGACGCACCTTCACGCCTCCAAGACCATTTGGGCTTTCAGCCGGGGCCCAAATTCTCTGCCGGTTGGACTGCGCTACTCTTTCCGATCAACGCGGTATGATACTTTGCATATTTTATCATCATCCCTGTGGGAATGTCAAGTGTCAACTGGCTGCATCTCTATTTTTCAAAAGATTTTTTACCGTTTTTTCCATGTAGGATTCCCAAAGAACTGTGCACCCTAATATCAGGAATCATTCATTAAATAATTCTTATCCTATTGACAATCCACCCTCTAATCCGATATAATACGCTTGAGAAATAATTAGAAAGGGAGGTAACCCTATGTATTACCCCTTCAAGAAAAAAACATCTCTCTGCCGATTTCTGAGCCTGGCCGTCGCCACGGTTCTGATGGTGGGAATGCTCAGCGGCTGCTCTCTGCTGCCCGGCTCCGGATCCACCGAGCCCTCCACCGAACCAACCGATCCCAGCTCTGATATTCCCAACATTGTCGACACCGAGCCCTCCACCGTTCCCACCACTGCTCCTACCACCGTCCCCACCAGCGCTCCCAAGGGGAATATGGCTGTGGTGAAAGAGCAGCTGAACATCCGCAGCTCACCCAGCACCGGCAGCCGTGTCATCACCTCGCTGGACGCCGGAGAAGAGGTTGAGGTTCTGCGTATCGAGCCCATCGGCACGGTTCAGTGGGCCTATGTCAGCTCCGAATCCCTGAATGTGATGGGTTGGATCGTCACCGATATGCTGGATATGAGCAATGTGCAGCTGTCCACCGGCAGCACCGCGACTCCCGGCAGCACCGCTCCCAGCACCGAGCCCACTGCTGCTACCACCCCCTCTGCTACGGAACCCACCGTGAATAACATCACCGGTACCGGCGGCACCACCACTCCCGCCAATGCAAAATATGGCGTCGTCACCGCCAGCGAACTGAACATCCGCAGCTCCGCCAGCCAGACGGCCGAGCGGGTGGGTGGATACGTATACGGCGACCGGATCACCATTCTGGAATCCAGCAACGGCTGGGCCCGTACCGACAAGGGCTGGGTCAGCCTCAGCTACGTCTATGTGGACGGCGAGGTGGGCGCCAACGCGGCATACGGCACCGTTACCGCAACCCAGCTGAATGTCCGCAGCGGACCGGGCACCAACTATGAGAAGGTCAAGTCCCTGAACCTCAATGACCGGGTGCAGGTTCTGCAGCAGATCAAGGTCGGCGGCACCAACTGGGGCTATGTCAGCGGCGGCTGGGTCTCCATGGATTATATCAGCCTGGACGGCAGCACCGGAACCGGAACCGGAACCGGCACAGGTACTGGCACTGGCACCGGCACCGGCACCACCACAACCACCGGCAATGCCACCGTCACCGGCAGCGGCGTGAACATCCGTGCAGGTGCGGGCACTTCCTATCAGGTCGTTGGGTCCAAGAGCGCGGGCGACGTGGTCACCATTCTGGAAACCGTCACCGCCGAGGGCTACACCTGGGGCAGAATCGACATCGGCTGGATCTGCATGAACTATGTAAGAATGAACTGATTCTCTCCAGCTTGAACCAAATAGAAACCCAGGCCGCTTTTGATGGTTTTGTCAAAAGCGGCCTGTTTTCTGTTGTTGGAAGCTGAGACATGTGATATCGCCTAATTCGGATATGTGATATCGATTAATAGGGACAGCCATTTCCCCCTGCAATCTGATAAATTGGAATTTCTCGGTCCAAAAAGGACGTTTTTGCTTCCGGCTGTCTCCCCAGGTGATATCTCTTTTTTCTCCCGCATAGAGTATTCCGGGTGATGCAGGATGAAAAACAAGGCATGGAAACAATACGTCTTCTGGATTCTTCTCAGTGAAGCAGTGGGGATTCTTTCTGGGCTTTTGAGCATGGAGGGAATGAAGTCCTTCTCCCAAAGCGCGGTTCAGCCCGTTTTTATGCCGCCGGAGATCATCTTTCCCATCGTTTGGAGCATACTCTACGCTTTGATGGGCATTGGCATGGCCAGGGTGCAGCTTTTGGGAACTCTGCCCGGGAGAGCCGCTGCCGATAATCTTTTTCTTTCACAGCTGATTGTGAATTTCTTCTGGCCTCTGGTTTTCTTCAACGCCCAGGCCTACGGCTTGGCGCTGGCTTTTCTGGGAGTGCTGTGGGTTCTGGCGGCACAGATGCTGATCGCTTTCCGAAAACAGGATCGACTGGCCGGAAACCTGCAAATCCCCTATCTGCTTTGGCTGAGCTTCGCGGCGCTATTGAATGAGCAGGTCTGGCAATTAAATCGCTGAAAAAGATGGCAGCCTCGTAAACCGGGGCTGCCACATTTTTTTATTCTGTTTTCAGCTTTACTTCACCGTTATCAAGATAGGCATGAATGCTGCTGATGGGCGTTTCAAAGCTGTCGATAATCGCTTCGCTGATGGGATCCTCCAGATTCTTCTGGATGGTTCGTCTCAGATTTCTGGCGCCGTAGGTCACGGAGAAGGCCTCCTTCACCAGATGATCCCGGAGAGAAGCATCCCAGGTAAATGTCAAGCCTCTGCTCTCCAGGCTGGCGCGAAGCTCATTCAGCATGATATCGGCGATATTCCGGAAATTCTCCTCCGACAGGTGATGGAACGTAATGATTTCATCCACCCGGTTGAGGAATTCCGGCCGCAGGAAGCTCTGCAGGGCTTTCATGGTCTTTTCTTTCACCTGATCCTGCTGGGTTCTGCCGAAGCCCATGCCGCCGACACCTCCCTCGGAGCCGGCGTTGGAGGTCATGACGATGACCGCATTCTCAAAGTTCGCAACTCTGCCCTGGGAATCGGTGATCCTGCCGTCATCCAGTACCTGCAAGAGAATGTTCAGCACATCGGGGTGGGCCTTTTCAATCTCATCAAACAGCACCACACTGTAGGGACGGCGGCGAATCTGCTCCGTCAGCTGACCTGCCTCATCATAGCCCACATATCCGGGAGGCGAACCGATGAGCTTGGAAACGGTATGCTTCTCCATGTACTCGGACATATCCAGGCGAATCAGGCTGTCCACGCTGTCGAACAAATCGGAGGCCAGACACTTCACCAGCTCCGTTTTTCCCACACCGGTAGGCCCCACAAAAATAAAGGAAACGGGCCGCCTCTTGGGGGATATGCCCACACGGTTCCGCCGGATTGCCTGGGCAACCGCGTCAACCGCCTCGTCCTGGCCCACGATATGCTCCCGCAGCCGGTCAGAAAGGCCTTTCAGCTGCTGATATTCCTGCGCCTTGATTTTGGAAGCGGGAATTTTGGTCCACAGTTCAATAATCCTGGCCAGGTTATCCATGGTCACCGCAGGCAGGGGCTTCTTTTCCAGCTCTTCAATCTGAGCAGCAAGCTGACAGAGTTTGCTACGGATGGTCGCCATGCGCTCAAAGTTCTGGTTCTCGGTGTCCTCATTCAGCATCCGAAGCTCCAGCTCATAGTCATCCCGCTCCTTGCGAAGCTCCGCCAGTTGAGACAGCTCCTTGCAGCGCAGGTTCACATCGGAGCAGGCCTCATCCAGCAAATCAATGGCTTTGTCCGGCAGAAACCGGTCAGTGATGTACCGTTCGGACAAAACCACGCACTGCCGGGCGATTTCCGGAGAAATGGACACGCTGTGATACTCCGCATAGGTTTTGGAAATCCCCTGCAAAATCTGGCAGGCCTCCTCCAAGGTGGGCTCCGATACCGTAACCGGCTGGAACCGCCGCTCCAACGCGGCATCCTTTTCGATATACTTCCGGTATTCGGTGTGGGTGGTAGCGCCGATGATTTGAATGTCTCCCCGAGACAGGGGCGGCTTGAGAATATTGGCCGCATTCATGCTTCCCTCGGCATCACCGGCACCCACCAGATTGTGAACCTCATCCACCACCAGAATGATATTCCCACACTCTTTGATTTCTGTAATCAGGCTTTTCATTCTGCTTTCAAACTGTCCCCGGAATTGCGTTCCGGCTACCAGCGCCGTCAAATCCAGCAGGAAAACCTCTTTATCCCGCAGCTTGTAGGGCACATCACCGGCAACGATCCGCTGTGCCAGTCCCTCTGCAATGGCTGTTTTGCCAACGCCGGGTTCTCCCACCAGGCAGGGGTTGCTTTTCTGGCGGCGATTTAAAATCTGAATCACCCGCTCTGTTTCCACATCCCGGCCAATGACCCGATCCAGCTTCCCTGCCCTGGCTCTACCCGTCAGATCCATGCAGTAGCTGTCCAGGAATTTGTGCTTTTTATTGGCTTTCTTTTTTTCCGGCTCCTCTTTGGGAGGCTCCTGCTTTTTTCCGGGGCGTCCAGGGATGGGCAGACTGCCATTTCCCAGCAGCTGATTCAGCAGTGGGAATGTGGCCGTTCTCCGCTCCGGGCTATCGTCCTCTTCGCTGGAATCATTCTGGCCGAACATACTGCTCATTTCATCACTGAGCATATCCAAATCCTCTTCCGAAATGCCCATCTGCTTTACCACCTGGTCGATCTGGGGAATGCCCAGACCTCTGGCGCATTTCAGGCAGTATCCCTCATTCAGCGTATTTCCATTTTCTATCTTTGTAATAAACACAACTGCAACATTTTTCTTGCACTTTACGCACATTTTTGGCTGCATATTCTCTCACTCCTTTGAGGCGCAGTATAGCACATCCGCTCTAAAAAAGGGAAAACAAATTATGAACACTTTCAGCGGCTGCCGCACTCGAACTTCTCCACCCCATCGTCATACCACAGGTGGGTCATATATAAGCCGCCGGGCGGCACCGTGGGCCCGGCAGCGGTTCGGTTTCCGGAATCCAGAATGCTGCCGATTTCCTCCGGCCGTATCTTCCCCTCCGCACAGTAAACCACCGTACCTGCCATAGCCCTTGCCATATTATACAAAAATCCATTGGCGCAGACGCGAAGCAAAATCAAGTCCCCTTTTCGCTCCACATCATAGTAATAAACCGTCCGTACAGTGGATTTCACATCCGTACCCACACTGCGAACCGCAGCAAAATCGTGGGTGCCCACAAAGCTTGAGGCAGCCTGCTGCATGATTTCTTCATCCAGATGCTTGGGATAAAACCAGGCGCGATCCACATAAAAGGGGTCTTTCAGCCTGGAATTGTAAATTTGATAGGTATACTCCTTTCGTACACAGGAGCCGATGCTGTTGAAGCCGTCGTGAACCTCAAAGGCCTTTGTCACCACAATATCACAGGGCAGATGGGTATTCAGCGCATAGGGAAGCCGCTCCACCGGAATGGTGGAGGTGGTTCGGAAATTGGCCACATAGCATTTTGCGTGAACACCGGCATCCGTTCTGCCGCAGCCGGTCATATGGACAGGATGCCCCACCACCATGGCTGCCGCTTTTTCCATGGTTTCAGCCACGGTTGCCAGATTCTTCTGCACCTGCCAGCCATGGTACGCTGTTCCAAGATATGTCAAAAATAAAGCGATATTCCGCATGGAAAACCTCACAGGCCAAAGGCCGCCAGGGTGATGACTCCGGCTACCAGGCAGGCACAGACGCCGAAGGCCTGCAGGTCAACCCGGGAAAACCGAAGCAGCTTCATTTTGGTCCGGCCCTCTCCCCCCTGGTAGCAGCGGCACTCCATGGCAGTGGCCAGCTCGTCCGCCCGGCGGAAGGCACTGATAAACAGCGGAACCAGCACCGGCACCAAGGCCTTTGCCCGCTGGATGATGCTTCCGTTTTCAAAATCCGCGCCTCTGGCTTTCTGGGCATTCATGATCTTATCCGTCTCTTCGATCAGGGTGGGAATGAATCGCAGGGCAATGCTCATCATCATAGCCAGCTCATGCACCGGCACATGGAGCTTTTTCAGCGGATTCATCAGGCTCTCCAATCCATCGGTGAGGGAAATGGGCGAGGTGGTGTAGGTCAGCAGGAAAGTGCCGGAGATCAGCATGAGGATTCGCCAAATCATGAAGAACGCCCGCTTTAAGCCCTCGGTGGTGATGGCCAGAGAGCCCAGACGAACCAGGACTACGCCGCCGTCGGTATAAAACAGATTCAAAATTGCCGTAAACAGGAGGATAAATACCAGCGGCTTCATCCCACGGACAATGGACTTCAGAGGAATGGCGGAAATCCGGATGCACAGCATCAAAAACGTCATCATCGCCAGATAGGAAAACCAGTTGTCCGCAATGAACAGCGCCACAATATACACAACTGTGAGAATCAGCTTTGTTCTGGGGTCCAATCGGTGAATGGGCGATTTTCCAGGAAAAAACTGACCGAGGGTAATGTCTTTAAGCACGCACCCTTCCCCCTTTCAGCTGCATCAAGGCGGCAACGGCCTGGTCAATGGTATACACGTTTTCTACATCCAGACCCAGCTGCTTCAATTGGAGGAAAATCTGGGTCACCTGGGGAATATTCAATCCCATGTCCACCAGCTCCTGAGCGTGGGTGAACACCTCCGACGGAGGCGCATCCATGGCAAGCCGGGAGCCATAGAGCACCAGCAGCCGGTCGGTCATTTTGGCCACATCCTCCATGGAATGACTGACCATCATAATGGTAGCGTTCTTGGCCTTTCGGTAGCTTTCAATATTGCCGAGGATCTCCGCTCTGCCAATGGGATCCAGTCCGGCGGTGGGCTCATCCAGAATCAGCACCTCCGGCTCCATGGCGATCACACCGGCAATGGCCACCCGCCGCTTCTGACCGCCGGAAAGGTCAAAGGGGGACATTTGAAGCTGCTTTTCCGAAATCCCCACAAATCCGGCAGCCTCCCGAACCCGGCGATCGATCTCCTCCTGGCTCAGCCCCATATTCCTGGGGCCAAAGGAAATATCCCGATATACCGTCTCTTCAAAGAGCTGGTATTCCGGGTACTGGAACACCAGGCCCACCCGAAAGCGGGCCTGGCGGGTGATTTTCTTGTCCGACCAGATATCCACCCCGTCCAGCAGTACCTGTCCGGAGGTGGGCTTCAGCAGGCCGTTGAGCTGCTGCATCAGGGTGGATTTACCGGAGCCCGTGTGACCGATGACACCCACGAACTCTCCCCGATTCAATGTAAAATTCACATTTTCCAGCGCTTTGTGCTCAAAAGGCGTACCTACGCTGTAGATATAATTCAGGTCTTTCACCTGTAAAATGGGTTCCAAATTCATTCCTCCCACGCCTCATGCCCTGATCCAGTTAAAAAGCGCCTGGGCACATTCTTTTGGTTCCAGCATGGTCAGTGGCAGATCACCGCCCTGCTGATTCAACGCCCAGCAGAGTTCCACGCTCTCCGGTGCGGCAAGTCCGATGTCATGGAGCAGCTTCACCTGGGAGAAGACCTCCTGGGGAGTGCCGTCCGCCGCAACGGTTCCCTGATTCAGCACCACAACACGGTCTGCCTGGGCAGCTTCATCCATATGGTGCGTAATCAGGATCACCGTGATTCCCTTTTCCTGATTCAGACGCTTTACCGTGTCCATCACGTCTTTTCTGCCCTGGGGATCCAGCATGGCGGTGGGTTCGTCCAAAACGATGCACCTGGGCTCCATGGCAATCACACCGGCGATGGCAATGCGCTGCTTCTGTCCGCCGGAAAGCAAATGGGGCGCGTGCTCCCGGTACGCATACATGCCCACCTGCTTCAGGGCCACATCCACCCTGCGCCGGATCTCCGGGCTGGCAATGCCCAGATTCTCCGGCCCAAAGGCCACATCCTCCTCCACCACGTTGGCAACGATCTGATTGTCCGGATTCTGGAACACCATACCCACATTTCGCCGCACCGCCATCAGCCGGTCCGGGTCGGAGGTATCCAGTCCGCAGACATAAACCTTTCCGCCGGAGGGGAGTAAAATGGAATTAAAATGCTTTGCCAGAGTGGACTTTCCGCAGCCATTGATGCCCAGGATCGCGGTAAAGCTCCCCTCCTTGAAAGACAAGTTCAAATGCTCAAAAACAGTCACATCCGGTGCGCCGTCCAATCCGGGATAGCGGAACGCCAGATCCTCCGCAGATATTATTTCTCTCATTCCGTCCTCCATCCAGGTGTCCACCGGCCCGTTGCGCCGCAGGGCAGCACAAGGCCGGACTCTCTCACCGGCAGACCCAGCTCCCCCGCTGCGGTTTTGCCGCCAAACCGGCTGGCAAACACCACATCGGAGGCATAGGCCACGGCAGAGGGTGCCAGACCGGTGGTATAGGAGTTGATAATCACAAACAGCGGATTCTCGCTGAGCAGCTTCGCCGTTTCCAGCAGGAAAGGATAGAAGCTGGTTTCCATTTTCCAGATCTCGCCGCTGGGTCCCCGCCCGTAGCTGGGTGGGTCCATGATGATTCCGTCATACCGGCGTCCCCGGCGAATCTCCCGCTGGATGAATTTGCCGCAGTCATCCACGATCCAGTGAATCGGCCGATCCGCCAGACCGGAGGAAGCCGCGTTCTCCTTGGCCCAGGCCACCATACCCTTGGAAGCATCCACATGATAGACCTCTGCCCCACCGGCGGCAGCCGCCAGAGTTGCGCCGCCGGAATAAGCAAAGAGATTCAGCACCCGGACAGGCCGCCTGGCGGAGGCAACCTTTTCCCGGATAAAGTCCCAGTTTGCAGCCTGCTCCGGAAAAACACCGGTGTGCTTAAAATTCATGGGCTTGACATTAAAGGTGAGATAGTCTTTGTAGCGAATCTGCCAGCGCTCCGGGAGCTGGTGCTCGGACCAGCGTCCGCCGCCGGTATTGGAGCGAAGATACCGGGCATCATAGCGCTTCCACTCCGGGGCGGTGTGGGGGGTGCTCCAAATCACCTGGGGGTCCGGGCGAACCAGAATATAGTCGCCCCAACGCTCCAGCCGTTCTCCGTCAGAGGTATCCAGTACCTGATAGTCCTTCCATTCATCGGAAATCCACATCATTTGTGCTTTTCCCCATTTCTCTCTGTTCTTTAGAAGAATACGTCTCCATTTCCGGAGTAGTCACCGTAGATATCACCGGTGCCGCTGCCGGAATCACCGAAGCCCCCGCCGAAATCAAAGCTGTTGTCGTCATCCGGATAAATGATGTTTCCGCTTCCGTCACCGAAGCTGTAGTCCGGCTCCGTGGGATAATTCAGGATGGTATCCTGATTGTGCAACGGGCAAGTCAGATAGGGTGTGCCCGCGGTGTTGTTGGCGTAGCCGCTGAAACCGGTCCATACTATCGGATTGCCGTAGCTATCCACATAGTAAACGTAGTTGTCGCTGCCGAACACGCCCTCCAGGCCCACACTGAGTCCGGCACGAATGTCGTTGATCTCGTCAGGGGTCAGCCTGACCAGAGAACGGCTTTCGATCACCGCATCGGGAACCATCCGGCAGAATTCGGTGGCCACGCCGCCGCCGGTGACGCAGTAATCCACCAGAACATGCTTGGAGCACACACCGTTGGGTACATCCTCGGGATAGCAGTTGGTGGAGGATACCCGGTTGATTCCCCGCACATCGCTGCGGCAGGCATCCGTGGCTAGCAATCCGGAATCCAGGCACACATCCACATAGCGGAAAGCATTGCCGTTGTACAGCCCAACCTGGGGCAAACCATTGTGGATGGGCTGCATCACCATTTTCCACAGCCGGGCTGCGGGGTTCTGATAGTTGTTGGTCAGGTTGATCTGCTCCGGCTGGTTATAGCCGCACCAGACAGCGGCGGTGTAATACTTGGTATAGCCGCAGAACCACCGGTCACGGTTGCTGGAGGTGGTGCCGGTTTTGCCGGCAATATTCTGTCCGGGGAAAGCCGCTGCCGTACCGGTACCGCTATTGACCGCGTTGTACAGGCAGTAGTTGATATAGTTGACGGTCTTTTCGCTGAGAATCTGTCTGCTCTCCTGCTTGTTGTCCAGCACAATCTCGCCGTCGCTGTTGTAAACCTTGGTGTAGGTTCGTGCCGTGCGGTAGACGCCGTTGTTGGCAAAGGTGGAATAGGCAGCGGACATCTCGCGGACGGTGGAGCCCACCGTCAAAGCGCCCAAGGCCAGCGGAGAGATGGCAATATCGGACATATTCATGCCGCTGGGGGACACATAACGGTCGACCAGGTAATTCTGACCGAAATTATATTTTGCAAAGCTGAAGCTGTAGTCCGTGCCAATTTGGTTCAGGGTATTGGCCGCAATGGTGTTCACCGAGGAGACAATGCCCTGGAAAATGGTCTTGGAATAGCTGTACACCCGGCTGTCGTTCTTGGGGAAGGCGCCGCCGTCATAGCTCAGAGGCATATCCCGGATGACCGTAGCAGGACTGAAGCCTCCCTTTTCAAAGGCGGGAGCATATACGGAAAGGGGCTTCTCGGAGGAGCCGGTCTGCAGCTTCGCCTGGGTCGCTTTGTTGTAGGCGAAGAAGTCGGTTTTCTCTCCCACGCCGCCTGCCAGCGCCACAATGTCACCGGTGGAATTGTCGATCACAACAATACCGGATTGGAGCTGCTGGGTGCTTCTGGTGGTAGGAATGTTGTTCAGGTCGGTATAGATGGCATCCACCTGGTTTTGGATATCCAGATCCAGCGTGGTGTAGATGTGATAGCCGCCCTTTTGAATCTTTTCCAGATAATAGTTCCGGGCCGTCTGATCCATATCGTCCCATACGAAGCCGTCCCGGAGGGCCATATCCGAGGCCACATCCAGAATCACCGTATCCACAAACCAGCTGTAGATATGCTGGGAGGCATTCAGGCTGACGGAGGTCTGAGAGCCGCACCGGGGGCAGAAATACAGATCCCCCTCATGGGTGAAGGTGCTCACAGTGCCGCCGTAGCCGCAGTGATCGCAGTTGGCCCAACGATCCTCATCGTCGATGCCATCCTTGAAAACCAGAGGCTGATTGTATGCCTGGATATATTCCTCGTCGGTGAGATACCCCTGGTTCAGCATCTCATTCAGGACGCTTTCCTGACGGTAACGGTTCCGGCCCGCTCCGTCGCGCATCTCGCCCTTGTACATATACACGCTGGTGGAATAGGGGTTGAACATGGAGGGGTTGTTGGTAATGCTGATCAAGCTGGCGCACTCGGCCACCGTCAGGCTTTGCAGCTCCTTGCCGAAATAGGCAGCGGCGGCGGACTTCACGCCATAGCAGCCCTTGCCCAGGTAAATACGGTTCAGGTATTCCTTCATGATCACATCTTTGTCATACTCTTTTTCCAGAAGCTGCGCCCGGAAAATCTCCATGACCTTTCGCTGAACCGTAATGCTCTTCTCGTCCGTGGTGTTTTTGACAAGCTGCTGGGTGATGGTGGAGCCGCCGAACTGGGAATCCCCGCCAAAGAACATGTTGGCACAGGCCTTCACCGTGGTGATCCAGTCCACGCCCTGATGCTCATAAAACCGCTTGTCCTCAATGGCCACGGTAGCGTCGATGAGTGCTTTGGGAATTTCCTCCCAGGTTGCGGGCTGGCGATCCGTTGTGGTGTAGATCTGCTGAAGCAGCTGAATATTTCCGTCGTTATCCACATAGTGTACATAGGATGTTTTTTCAATGTCGTAGTCCTCATAGGACCAGTTCTGAGCTTCCTTCAGAATGTCGTTCTGAAGATATTCCGCCAGTGCGCCCGCAAAAACAACGCCGCTGATCAGGCAGATCAGCAAAACCGTCGCTGCCGCGCCAATGGCAATTTTCGCAGCAGAAAGCAGGGTGGAGCAAAGGGTATAGCCCAGCTTCACCGACCAATGGGGATTCCATTCCTGTCGGATTTTTTTCCTCCGTCTGTTATTTTGATCTTGATACTCCATAAAAACCTCCGGAACTCCGGCAGAGGCTGCCGGGGGTAATCTGTCAACCAAAGCAGGCATATTTCAGAACACACCTACATATCATTATAGCATAATGATGCCCAAAACGAAAGACCTAATTTATGAATTATCCTTTAAATTCCGGAAATAATGCTGGCATCGGCGATTCCCCTGCTGTAAATCCATTTCCGAAAAAAGCAGTGTCCGGCAGACATCCCAGGAGCACTTGTACAGTTTGTGCAATATTGACTATTGATTTTACCGGTCAGGCAGGTTAGAATACCGGAAAGAGGACATGGGAGGTGCGCTATGGCAGAGGACTACGGCTCCGATTTTATTACCATTGCAGATGAAGACGGCAAAGAATATGAGCTGGAGGTACTCACCTCCATAGATTACAACGGCCAGAGCTATCTTGCCGTGATCCCCGCCTCCGGAAGTGAAGACGAGCTGAGCATGGAGGTCACCATTCTCAAATCCGTTGAAGAAGACGGTGAGCCGCTGCTGTGCGCCATCGAGGATGAAGCGGAGCTCCAGGCTGTGTACGACCTGATGATGGACTCTCTTTACGAGGAGGAAACCGAATAAAAATACTTCCTGCTTGGTGCGAGTGCGTCCTTTTGGACCCACATTTTTAAATCGGGATGTTAGACTTCCCGGCTGGATTGCAGACCTCCCGCCCACGCCTCGACGATGGGTGGACGTTGGGAGCAGAGAAAGCCGTGAGCGGCAACCCACCTGCCATTTCGTGCAGGTCATAATTGGACGCGCTGCGGCTAAAGCGGGGTATGACATGGGGGCTTCGGCCCCCATGTTTTTTTGTTATTTGTAAATTGGGATGGAAAAATGGTCATTTATTAATTTTTAACAAAATTGCCTCTTGCAACCGAGAAAAAAATAGATTATAATACATGGGTCTGTTTGTATACTTTTTTACAAACCAAAACGAACTAAGGAACAACGAGAGGAAATGATTTCATGAGTGCATCCAAAAAGAAAAAGCTTCGCACGGATGGCGGCGAAAAGCTGACCGAGCGTCAGTTGGCCGAGCAGAAGGAAGCGAAGAAAATCAAAATCTACAGCATCGCTTTCGGCGTTGTGCTGGCGGTGATGGTTGTTGTCGCCGCTGTGGTCGGTGTGAACCGCAGTATTCAGGCCAGCGGTGTTCACGAGAAAAATACCGTTGCCGTTTCCGTAGGCGAGCATCCGCTCAGCAACGCGGAGCTCAGCTACTACTACATCGACTACATTAACAACTATGCCAATACCTACGGCAGCTACCTGTCCCTGTTCGGCATCGACTCCTCTGTGGCGCTGAATGAACAGGTTTACAACGAGGAAACCGGCGAAACCTGGGCTGACTACTTCATCTCTCAGGCCGCTTCTTCCGCCCAGTCCGCTTACGCACTGACCGATGCCGCTGCCGCCGAAGGGTTCAGTCTGCCCCAGGAGCAGCAGGAGCAGATCGACATCATGGCCAACAATCTGGATTCCTACGCCACTCTGTACGGCTACTCCGACACCAATTCCTTCCTGAAAGCCCAGTACGGCAACGGCGCCTCCAAGGCCAGCTACATGGACTACTATCAGCGCAACCTGCTGGCAAGTGCCTACCAAGAAAGCCATCAGGAAAGCCTGAGCTACACCCCGGAGCAGATTCAGGAGGCTGACGACGCGGATCCCGTGAAGTACTCCTCTTACAGCTACGCCCAGTACTACATTCCCGTTTCCAGCTTCCTCACCGGCGGCACCACCGATGAGGAGGGCAATACCACCTACACCGCCGCAGAGCGTGAAGCAGCCATTGCCGCCGCAAAGATAGCCATCGCTCCTTTGACCGACAGCGCCATTACCACGGTTGAGGCTCTGGACGAGGCCATCGCCGCCATGGAGATCAACGCGGGATCCGAGAGCGCCGCTTCCACTGTCTACACCGATCAGGCCTCCTCCAGCATCAACTCCAATCTGTCCGGCTGGATCACCGACGCCTCCCGTCAGCCCGGGGATGTGACCTGCATCGAAATTCCCGGCACCGTGAAAGATGAAAACGGCGAAGATCTGGAAACCATCAACGCTTTCTATGTGGTTCTCTTCAACGGCAAAAATGGCAACGAGACGGAGCTTGTGAATGTCCGTCACATTCTCATCGGCTTCGAGGGCGAGGCCCAGGAGGACGGCACCTACTCCGACGAGGTAAAGGAAGCTGCCCGCACCAGCGCCGAGGAGGTTCTGAACGAATGGAAGTCCGGCGATGCCACGGAAGAGAGCTTTGCTGCCCTGGCAGAGGCCAAATCCACCGACACCGGCTCCAACACCAACGGCGGCCTGTATGAGAATGTTTATCCCGGCCAGATGGTTGCCGCTTTCAATGACTGGTGCTTTGACGCTGACCGCAAGAGCGGCGACACCGGTATTGTGGAAACCAACTATGGCTACCATGTGATGTACTTCGTTGGCAGCGCCGGCCAGACCTATCGCGAGTATCAGATTGTTAACGATCTGACAAACGCCGATATGGAAAGCTGGTACCAGGGTCTGCTGGACAATTGCACCATCACCACAGGTGATACCTCCTATATGCGTAAGGACATTGTTCTGAGCAAGTAATTCCGGATAGAGCAAGAAGCGAGGGCTGCTGATGGGCCCTCGCTTTTCCATTTCCGCTCACAGGATACGGGGGAACAAGGATTGGCCTTTCCAAATATAAAGACAGTATGCGGCCTTTGATTGAAAAGGATATGGCCACCGCCCGGCAGCAGCTTTCCCAGGTATCAGCCGCAGCGCAGCATTTATCCGTCTGACAAAATGAACCGCCCTCGGTATGGTCATACATACAGAGGGCGATTTCATTTTTTAATACGAATATCAGTATTTGCTCTTCATCATCCGGCGGCGGGCAATGTTGATGGGCCCCTCCTGCATGTGGTTGATCCAGGCAAGGCTCTTGCCGCAGCCATAGGCTGTGCAGGAATCCGGGTCGTCCGCCAGAATGCAGGGAATGCCTGTGCGCTCAATAAGCAGCTCGCAGAAGCCCCAAATCTGGCTGCATCCACCGGTGAGGGTAATGCCGCTTTCGGAGATGTCACTGACCAGCTCCGGGCTTGTCTGCTCCAGAACCGCCAGCACCTCGTCGGCAATCTGACGGGCAGGACGGCGAAGAACTTCATAAATCTCCGTGGAGGTCAGGGTGACCGTCTTGGGCATACCGGTCTTGGAGTCCCTGCCCTTGACGTTCATGCTCATCTCCTCCTGCCGGGGGTAAACCTGCCCAATCTGGATTTTGATTTCCTCCGCAGTGACCTGGCCGATGACCACGCCATACTGCCGGCGGACATATCGGGCAATGGATTCATCGAAATAGTCTCCCGCGATTTTCAAAGAGGAGGAAACGGAAACGCTGTTCATACTCAGCACCGCGATGTCCGTTGTGCCGCCGCCGATGTCCACCACCATGTGGCCCACGGCGTCCTTCAAGTCCAAACCGGCGCCAAGGCCCGCAGCCAGAGGCTCTTCAATCAGGAACACTCTTCGGGCGCCTGCTTCGATGGCCGCATTGATGACACTGCGCTCCTCCACCTCGCTGACGCCGCTGGGAACACTGATGACCACACGGGGCTTGGGCGTAAAGACCGAGGCCTTGGTAGCGGTTTTAAACATCTCCTGGAGCATCCGCACGGTCATCTCATGATCGGAAATGATGCCCTCCCGCAGTGGCCGCATGGCAACCACATTGCCGGGCGTGCGGTTGAGCATATTCCGGGCTGCCGCACCTACCTGAAGAATTTTACCGGTGTTGCGGTCCAGCGCCACAACCGCCGGCTCCCGAACCACCAAGCCCTTGCCGTCGGCATAAATCAATACATTGGATGTACCCAGGTCAACGCCCAGGTCATTGGAAAAAAGCTGCATACAATTCACCCACTTGGTTATTTTTTCTGGTATCGCACTGCCGCAATGGCGGCGCCGTGTACTTCCTTCGCCCCCGCCGTCAAGAGAACGCGGGCACATTCATTCATGGTCGATCCGGTGGTATAGATGTCATCCACCAGGACAACCCGTTTTCCCTGGAGGTCCAACTGCTTCACCACTTTGTACGCCCCCAGCACATTGGCCTTTCGCTCCGAGGCGGAATGCAGACCGGACTGGGGCGGCGTATGGCGAATCTTGCGAAGCGCCCTTTCTGCCGGGATCCCCATCTGCTCTCCCATAGCCCTGCACAGCAGCTGGCACTGGTCGTAGCCTCTTTGGAACCGGCGCATAGGGCTCACCGGGACCCAGGTCAGAAGATCGATATCCTCCGGCCCCAGCCGCAGAAGCTTCATTGCAAGAAGCGCACCAAATTTCGGCCCCAGAAAAGTGGCGCCTCGGAACTTGTAGCGCAGGATGCTCCTGCGGACATCCCCATCATAGTACCAGACAGCAGTGAAACTGTCAAGAAATTGGCCGGAGTTTTTTCCGGAGGGATCCGGATTTTCTGCCCCAAAGGGATACTCCGGAGCATTGGTGCGGCAGCTGCGGCACAAATCCGTCTCATCCGCCTTTAAAAAAACCCGGCAGAGCATGCACCGCCTTGGAAAGAGCAGCTCCTTGAGCCAGCCGGCCATCCTGCTCATGTGGTTTTCTCCTGAAGCCGCAGCTTCAAGCCGGAATACCGGCGGTTTTTCTTGGCATTTTCCGTCATCAACGCCACCGTCTCCTCCCGGCCAACAAGGATCAGCAGCTCTCTTGCCCTGGTGATTGCGGTATACAAAATGCTTCTGCTGAGAAGATAGGGTGAACCGTTCCAGACTGTCAAAATAACCGCCCGATACTCACTGCCCTGGCTTTTGTGGACGGTAATGGCGTAGGCCAGCTCCAATTCTCCCAGCTGGGTGAAGTCGTATTCCGCCTCCCGGTCATCAAAGGCCACCCGCAGCAGCTCCTCCCCCGGCGAAATCGTGGTGATCACGCCCACATCTCCATTAAAAATCCCGGTTCCCACGGCGCTTCCGTCGGTCTTCTTCCAGATAATATCATAATTGTTTCTGATTTGCATCACCCGGTCCCCCTCCCGGAAAAGAATTTCCCCGAAGGCCTTTTCTTTTTTCTCCGGCGAGGCAGGATTCAACGCTGCCTGCAGCATTTTATTCAGCGCCGCCGTACCCACGCCGCCTTTCCGGGTGGGTGACAGAACCTGGATTTCGGAGGGCTGGATGCCCATATTCTTTGGCAAACGGCTGGTGCACAGGTCTCGAATCAGCTGAGTCACACCGTCCTCCGTGTTTCTTCTCATAAAGAAGAAATCGCTGGTTACGGTTTTCAGCTCCGGCAGCTCACCCCGGTTGACCCGGTGGGCGTTCATAACGATCAGGCTCTGCTGGGCCTGTCGGAAAATCTCCGTCAGGCGAACCGTGGGAAGAACGCCGCTGCGGAGCATGTCGTTGAACGGAAAACCGGGCCCAACCGGAGGAAGCTGATCCGGGTCCCCCACCAAAATCAGACGCTTTCCCCTGGGAATCGCCCGCAGCAGGCTGGAAAGAAGCAGCACATCCACCATGGACATTTCATCCACGATCACCGCATCACATTTCAGAGGGTTGTCCTCATCCCTGGCAAATGCCATTTTCCCCGTGGATTGGTCAATACCGGCCTCCAGCAGCCGGTGGATGGTAGAGGCCTCCTCCCCTGTCACCTCGGTGAGCCGCTTCGCCGCCCTGCCGGTGGGAGCCGCCAGCAAAAACCGGAGCTGCATCTGCCCCAGCAGCTCCATGATTCCCCGCAGAACCGTGGTCTTGCCGGTGCCTGGGCCGCCGGTGATCACCAGCAGGCCGGAGGTGGCCGCCTCCCGGATGGCCTGCTCCTGCTGCCCGGAATACTGAAAGCCGCTTTCCGAGGAAACCTGACGCAAAAGCGAATCCATGTCCTTTCTCTCCGGGAAGGAATTGGCGGCAAACTCCAACAGTCTCTGGGCGCAGCAGGACTCTGCCTCGTGCAGCTGGGGCAGATAATCCACCTGGATCCCTGCCAGGGTATCCGGAATGATTCGCGCCCCCTCCTTGGCCCTGGCAATTCCTCCACGAACCGTTTCCATATCCACCGAAAGCAGCTGAGCCGTGGCAGCTGCCAGCTTATCCTCCGGAAGGAAGCTGTGACCGGCGGACAGATTGTAGGAAAGCTCAAACAGCAGACCTGCCTCCACCCGCCTGGGGTCGTCCCCGGCTATCCCCAGCTCAATGGCAAATCGATCCACCGCGCCGAAGGGAGCCTCCAAGCCCTCATCCATCAAAAGGTATGGGTCGTCATACAGCAGATCCAGAGTGCTGTCGCCATAAATCTTATATGTACGAACCGCCAGCTCTGCCGGAAGATGATGCACCGCAAAGAATTCCATCAACTGCCGCATACCGATCTGAAGCCGGAACTCCTCACCGATGCCAATGGCCTTTTCCCGGGAAATGCCGGGTATCTCCGCCAGCCGCTGAGGCTCTCGCTCCATAACTAACAGTGTCTCTTCTCCAAAATGCTCCACAATGCGGGCGGCGGTTTTCGGGCCGATCCCTTTGAGGATGCGGCTGGACAGATAGGCCAGTATTTCCGTGGCGGATTGGGGCATCATCCGCTCTAAGAATTCGGCTTCAAACTGCTTCCCGTAGTTTGAATGGTTGCTCCACCGCCCGGTGACCATCAGCTGCTCTCCCACTGCCGGCAATGGGATGGTCCCCACCACAGTGACGGACTGTCCGCCTCCCACTGCCAGCCGGAGCACGGCATAACCATTTTCATAGTTTTGAAACACCACTGCGCTGATGGTGCCCTGCAGAATCTCCATTTCCTGCTCTGTCACGTTTCACAGCTCCCGTCGTAAGGCTGGGGTTCATTTTCCCAGCCTGGTATCTCTGCGTTCTGCTCTTCCAGCCAGCAAAGGGCATCGGAAGAACGAATGATGATAAAGCGGCATTTCAGGATCCCCATGGTGGAAAGCCACCGGTAATACCTGGCAAAAAGCTGCTCCTGCTCTGTCAGAATCATCCAGCCGCCGGTGCCCCGGCAGCGGAAAAAGAAGAGCATGCCCGCCAGGGTAAACCCGGCGGAAAGAATGCCAAATGCCGCAAAAAAGCCAATAAGGATCCACCCAGTCAACGGACCACCCCTAAGCAGTTTATGCAGCGGGGCTTGCGTTTGTTCCTATTTTACTACATTTCCCACGAAAAAGGAAGTGCCTAGCCGAGGATTTCCAGATTTTGTTTCAAATTTTTCCCGGGAAACAGAGTCAAGCTCTTTCCTTGTGGGAACCGATACATAAAAAACTTTTTGTTTCATAAGGGCATTTTTCATTATTTATTCTTGAATGTTCGCGCAAAATAATGTATACTAGCAGAGGATTATGGCCCGTGTGCGCTGTGGGGAGGCATCTGGAAAATGAAAGAATGGAGCTTGCTGATTTGGCTGCCTCAGTTTGGCATTTCCGTAGTGTTTCCCTTAATTGGCTTTATCCTGCTGGCCGTGTGGCTGCGGGACCGTTTCGGCTGGGGGCAATGGGTGCTCTGGGTGGGTATTTTGTTCGGCCTCATCACCGCTGCCGTGGGGGTGCGTGATACCGTAAAGGCCATGGCGCTGATGGACAAAAAGAAACAGGACGGTCCTCCCCCCGTCTGCTTTAATAACCATGACTGATTATTGCTGCGTTTCACCAGGAGGTCTTTTTTCATGAAATTACAGCCCGCATCCCGGAAAGAGGTTGCCCGCATGGCCGTTGGCTGCGGCATTTGCTGCGGGATAGAAATTGTGGGATTTCTTGTGCTGCACCTGTTTGGAATCATCCGGTTCCGCTATCCGATCATCCTCGGCGCCGCAGGGGGAACCCTGGTTGCGGTGTTGAATTTCGCGATGATGTGCCTGATGGTGCAAAACGCCGCCGGCATTCAGGATCAGAAGCTGCTCAAGGCCAAAGTCCAGGGCAGCTATAACCTGCGGATTTTATTCCAGGCCGCCTGGGTTGCCGCCGCTTTCTTCATCCCGTTTATCCATGTGATTGCCGCCGCCATTCCCCTGCTCTTTCCCACCATTGTGATCTATTATCTCCAGATCACAGGCAGACTGATGCCAAAAGAAAATGACGCCTCCGCTGCCCGTTCCACTTCCCAGCAGGACGAGCCGGAGGATCCTCTGAATTCCTTTGAAGTGTAATTTTTCCTGCGTGAACAAATCAACTGAGGTGATGTTTTATGGAAATGTCGATCAATGGCGCAAAATATCTGGCGCAGTTTGAGCTTCCCCTGCTGGGCACGGTGAACCTGACCCAGACCGTTGTAGTAAGCTGGCTGGTGATGCTCATCATCACGGCGCTGTGTGTGTGGCTGGGCTCCGGACTAAAGGTCACCGGCATCAGCCGGAAGCAGGCTGTGGCAGAAATGGCAGTCACTTCCCTGATCAAATTTGTCCACGACAACATGGGCACGAATTTCGACCACTACATTCCCCTGGTGGGCACCATCTTCGCCACCAGTGTGGTTTCCAATCTCATCAGTCTGCTGGGCATCTGGAGCCCCACAGCCGACCTGATGACAGAGCTGGGCTGGGCATTGGTGGTCTTCGTCCTGATCACCTATCACAAGATCAAGTCCTCCGGCATTGGCGGCTATCTGAAAAGCTTTCTGGATCCCATTTTCATCATGGCACCCATCAATGTGATGTCCGAGCTGTTCACCCCCATCAGTATGGCCTGCCGTCACTTTGGCAACATTCTCTCCGGCACGGTGATCAGCGCCCTGATCTACGGCGCTCTGACCGCCGCCAGCTATGGGCTCATGCGTCTGCTGGGCTCCAGCATTTTCGCCGCCCTGGGCACCGCCGGTATCGGCCTGGTCCTGTTCTTCTTCGGCAGAGCGAAAAAGAAAAAAGCTTTGAATGTCCTGGGTATCATCCTGGCAGTCCTGGGCGTTCTGGCTCTCATCAGCCTGGTGGGCGTTCAGTTCCCCTGGCTGACCATTGGTATTCCCGCCATTACCAGCTTCTACTTCGACTGGTTCGGCGGCTGCATCCAGGCATTTATCTTCTGCACCCTCACCACCATTTTCATCAAGCAGGCGGCGGGTTAATTTCATCAAAGAGGCCGAAAGGCCATTTGAATAATTCTGTCAACAAATTTTTTAGGAGGCAAATTTTATGGATTTTACCGTTTTGGCAAAAGGTATCGCTCTGTGCGGCTGTGCAATCGGCGCTGGTCTTGCTCTGATTGCCGGTATCGGCCCTGGTATTGGTGAAGGCAACGCTGTTGCCCGTGCCTGTGAGGCCATTGGCCGTCAGCCCGAATGCAAGGGCGATGTGACCAGCACCCTGATCCTGGGCGTTGCTCTGTCCGAGACCACCGGTATCTACGGTTTCGTCACCGGTCTGCTGCTCATCTTCTTCGCTCCCGGCCAGTTCATGAAGTTCCTGGGCTGATCCTCCGGCGATTCTTTTCATTCTAACCGGAAGGAGGCAACTCAATGGAGACACTTTATCAGTCCCTTGTGGCAGTGGAACCGCTCACCCTGATTGCCACCATCTGTAATCTGTTTGTCCAGATGTTCATCATCAAGAAATTCTTCCTGGACAAAATTCTTGCCGTCCTGGATCAGCGTCGTCAGGCGGCGGACAAGCAAATCTCCGAGGCCCAGACTGCCCGTCAGGAAGCCCTGGACATCAAAAAGACCTATGAGCAGAATATGCTCCAGGCCACGCAGCAGGCCAACGAAATCCTGGTAAATGCCCAGAAGACCGCCGCTGAGCGGTCCGAGAAGATCATCGGAGAGGCCCAGCAGCAAGCCGCTCAAA
The DNA here is from genome assembly GCA_034104845.1 of Faecousia sp. Taxonomy (GTDB): domain Bacteria; phylum Bacillota; class Clostridia; order Oscillospirales; family Oscillospiraceae; genus Faecousia. The sequence continues at coordinate 27,890 of JAXECZ010000056.1, forward strand.
TCAAGAGCAAGGCCTCTGCCGACATTGCCATGGAGAAGAAAAAGGCCATCAACGACGCCAAAAACGAAATCTCCGGCCTTGCCATGGCCATTGCCAGCAAGGTCGTGGAGCGCGAGCTGGGTGACGAGGATCAATCCGGTCTCATTGACCGCTTCATTGATGAATTGGGTGATCAGGTATGACCCAGATCGGAAGCGTATATGGCGAAGCTCTTTATGAGCTGGCCCTCAGTGAAAACCTGATTGAGGAAATCAAAAGCCAAATGCTGGTGTTGGACGAAAGCTTCCAGGCAGAGCCTGATTTTCTTCGGCTGCTTTGCTCTCCCAATTTGAGCAAGCAGGAGCGCTGCCAGATTCTGGACGAAAGCTTTCGCGGCAGAATCCACATCTATCTTCTGAATTTTCTGAAAATCCTCACCGAAAAAGGATACATCAAGCAGTTTTCCAGCTGCTGCGAGATGTTCACCCAGCTTTACAACCGCGACCACAATATCGTCAGCGTGACCGCTGTGACCGCCGTGGCCCTGAGCCCCGCGCAAAGCCAGGCCCTCACGCAGAAACTCACCCGCATTACCGGCAAGAACATTTTGCTGCGTAATCAGGTTAACCCCGCGTGTCTGGGCGGCGTCCGCCTGGACTATGACGGTCAGCGCCTGGACGGAACGGTGAAAAACCGCCTGGACCGTTTGGGAGAATTGCTGAATAACACCGTACTCTGATGAGAAAGCAGGGACAGTATGGAATTAAGACCCGAAGAAATAACGAAAATCATTCGTAATCAAATCAAGAATTACGAAACCAAGATGGAGGTTTCCGAAACCGGCGTTGTCATCCTGGTGGGCGACGGTATCGCCAAGGCATCCGGCCTGGAAAAGTGCATGGCCGGTGAGCTGGTGGAATTCCCCGACGGCTCCTTCGGCATGGCACAGAACCTGGAAGAGGACACCGTTTCCATCGTTATCCTTGGCTCTGACCAGGGAATTAAAGAGGGCGACATTGTCAAGCGCACCGGCAAGGTGGTTTCCGTGCCTGTCGGCGATGGACTGATCGGCCGTGTTGTAAATGCCCTGGGCGAACCCATCGACGGCAAGGGTACCATCTCTGCCGCCGATTTCAAGGCAATTGAATCCCCCGCCCCAGGTATCATTGAGCGTCAGCATGTCAACCGCCCCCTGCAGACCGGTATCAAGGCCATCGACTCCATGATTCCCATTGGCCGGGGCCAGCGTGAGCTGATCATCGGCGACCGCCAGACCGGCAAAACCACCATTGCTACCGATACCATTCTGAACCAAAAGGGAAAGAATGTCATTTGTATCTATGTTGCCATCGGCCAAAAGCGCTCCACCGTTGCTCAGGTTGTGGAGAATCTGACCCGGGGCGGCGCCATGGACTACACCATTGTGGTCTCCGCAACCGCCTCTGAGCTGGCTCCCATGCAGTATATTGCCCCCTACTCCGGCTGCACCATGGGCGAATACTTTATGCACCAGGGCAAGGATGTTCTGGTAATTTACGACGACCTCAGCAAGCATGCCGTCGCTTACCGTGCCATTTCTCTGCTGATTCGCCGTCCCCCCGGACGGGAAGCTTACCCCGGTGATGTGTTCTACCTCCACTCCCGTCTGCTGGAGCGGGCCGCTCAGCTGTCTCCCGAATTGGGCGGCGGCAGTCTGACCGCACTGCCCATCATCGAAACCCAGGCCGGTGACGTCTCCGCCTATATTCCCACCAACGTTATTTCCATTACCGACGGCCAGATCTTCCTGGAAACCGAGCTGTTTAACTCCGGCATTATGCCCGCCGTGAACCCCGGTATTTCCGTCTCCCGCGTGGGCGGCGATGCCCAGATCAAGGCCATGAAAAAGGTCGCCGGCTCTCTGAAGCTGCTGTACTCCCAGTATCGGGAGCTGCAAAGCTTTGCCCAGTTCGGCTCCGATCTGGATTCCGACACCAAGGAGCGGCTGGCTTTGGGTGAACGGATCGTTGCCGTTCTGAAGCAGAAGAACAACTCTCCCAAGGAGGTTGCCCAGCAGGTTTGCATCATTTATGCCGTCACCCATGGATATCTGCACAGCATTCCTGTGGAGCAGGTTCCTGAGTTTGAGCAGCGCCTGGAAGAGCATATGAACAATTTCCACGCCGATGTGCTGGAGGCCATCCGTTCCTCCGGTAAGCTGGAAAGCGACACCGAGGCCGGGCTGAAAACAGCACTGGATGAGCTGGTCAAGCAGTTCTCCCCTGTATAAGGAGGGCTGACTATGGCTGGCGTATCCACCAAGGAGATTAAAAACCGCATCCGAAGCATGGAAAGCACCAAGCA
>JAXECZ010000125.1:0-27476 GCA_034104845.1 Faecousia sp.
GCTGGGCAAGCGGGTGATCACCGCCACGGAAATGCTGGAATCCATGATTCAGAATCCCCGGCCCACCCGGGCGGAGATTTCCGACGTGGCCAACGCCGTGTACGACGGCAGCAGCGCCGTGATGCTCTCCGGCGAGTCCGCTGCGGGCAAATACCCGGTGGAGGCGGTGAAGACCATGGCAGCCATCTGCGAATTTACCGAGCAGCACACCAGCTACAGCAAGCGCTTCCACAACTATGATTTCCATATCCGCAACACCCTGGACGCGGTGTCCCACGCCACCTGCGCCATGGCCATTGATGTGGAGGCCAAGGCCATTGTGGTCTGCTCCGTCTCCGGCACCACCGCCCGGATGGTCAGCCGGTTCCGCTGCCCGGTGGACATCATCGGCATGACCACCGACGAGCGCATCTACCGCCGCCTGAGCCTGAGCTGGGGCGTGACCCCGGTGCTGGCGGAGGAGTTTACCTCCCAGGATGTGATGTTCTACCATGCCCTTGCCAGCGCCAAAAAGGTGCTGAAGCTGCAGGCCGGTGACAGAGTTGTGCTCACCGGCGGCCCCATCAACGGCAAAACCGGCAACACCAACACCATCAAGGTGGAAATCGTCTGACTTCCCCTGCACCCCGGAACAAGTGGTTCCGGGGTGCTTTTCCGACCCTTTGGGATGCTTCCCTGTCAGAAGACAGTATATTGAAAGAAGGAAATTTCATTGAACAAAGATTTGACGGAGGGAAAGCCCTCCAGGGTACTGTGGCAGTTCTGCATGCCTCTGTTTGCCAGCGTGATTTTCCAGCAGCTTTACAATGTGGCGGACAGCTTCGTGGCGGGAAAATTCGTGGGAGAGGCGGCGCTGGCGGCGGTAGGAAACAGCTATGAGGTGACCTTGATATTTATCGCCTTCGGCTTCGGCTGCAACATTGGCTGCTCGGTGATCACCTCTCAGCTCTTCGGGGCTAAGCGGTACGCCGAGATGAAAACCGCGGTATATACCGCCTTGATCTCCACCGGCTGCCTGTGCGCGGCACTGATGGCGCTGGGCTTTGGCGGCTCCCGATGGCTGCTGGAGCGGATACATACCCCAGCGGACATTCTGCCGGATTCGGCGCTGTATCTCAATATCTACATCCTGGGCCTGCCCTTTGTCTTCTTTTACAATGTGTCCACCGGAATTTTTTCAGCTCTGGGAGATTCCAAAACGCCCTTTTGGTTTCTGGCGATTTCCTCGGTTGCCAATATCGGCATGGATATTCTGTTTACCACCGCGTTTTCTCCGGTGTTTCCCCGGGGTGTGGATGCCGTGGCCTGGGCAACCTTCCTGTGCCAAGGGGTCAGCTGTGTGCTGGCGCTGGTGGTGGTGCTCCGCCGGTTCCGGAAGATCGAAACCGATCTGCCCGCGCCGCTGTTCTCCTGGCCTCTGTTCCGGCGGATCGCGGTGGTGGCGGTGCCCAGCATTTTGCAGCAGAGCTTTGTTTCCGTGGGCAATATCGTCATTCAGGGAGTCATCAACGCCTTTGGCTCCGGGGTGATCGCAGGCTACTCTGCGGCCGTGAAGCTGAATAATCTGGTGATCACTTCGCTGCTCACCCTGGGCAACGGCATTTCCAATTATGCTGCTCAGAACCTGGGCGGCGGGAAGCCGGAGCGTATCCGGGCAGGCTTCCGGGCCGGATTGAAGCTGGTGTGGCTGCTTTGCATACCCTTTACGGCGGCCTATGTTTTCCTGGGAAGATATCTTGTGTATATTTTCCTGGACGACGGAGCCGGGCAGGCCATGGCCACGGGCACAGCATTTTTGAAGATCGTGGCACCCTTTTACTTTGTGGTGGCGGCCAAGCTGGTGTCCGACGGTGTGCTGCGGGGAATGGGAAGGATGAAGCAGTTTATGGCGGGAACCTTTGCAGATCTGATCCTGCGGGTGGCGCTGTCCATGGTGCTGTCGCAGATGGTTGGGCCGGTGGGCATCTGGATGTCCTGGCCCATTGGCTGGGTGGTGTCCGCAGGGATGTCTCTGGTTTTTTACCGGAGGATCTGGCAGAAAAACCAGGTAGTTTCCGTGTGAATATGCACAAAATATTCCAGACTGTTTTTTTACTTCCAAATCATTGAAATTCTTGCGTTTTCGGCACTTATCCGCTATAATAATACAATACTCAAGCTGGGCGTGTGTGCCTTGGCATATTCGCCCCGATCAGATTACAGTACTCATATACTAAGGAGAGATGTCTATGGGAGACAAAACGTTCCGAGGCGGCGTCCATCCGGAGGAGATGAAGGAGCTTTCCTGCGAGAAGCCTCTGATTCCCTATACCCCCGTGGGAGATTTGGTGTTCCTGACCAGTCAGCACATCGGCAAGCCTGCCACCCCGGTGGTGAAAAAGGGTGACCGGGTGCTTGCCGGTCAAACAATCGCCGAGGCCAGCGGATTCGTGTCCGCGAACATCGTCAGCTCCGTATCCGGTACGGTGAAGGCCGTGGAAATGCGTCCCACCGCCGCCGGTGGCATGGGGCAGGCCATTATTATCACCAGCGATGGTGAGAACACCCTGGCAGAGGGCATCGGCGTGAAAACCGACTACAAAAAGCTGACCAATCAGGAGATCCTGGATAAGGTCAAGGCCGCCGGTATCGTGGGCATGGGCGGCGCCGGATTCCCCACCCATGTGAAGCTGACGGTGAAGGAGCCGGAAAAGATCCGTTACATCATTGCCAACGGCGCGGAGTGCGAGCCCTACATCACCTGCGACGATCAGCTGATGCGAACCTGCCCCCAGGAAATTGTGGAGGGCCTGGAAATCATCCTGCGGCTCTTCCCCAAGGCGGTGGGCATTATCGGCATCGAAAGGAACAAGCCCCAGGCCATTGCTGCCATGGAGGCTGCCTGTAAAGGCCACGAAAGAATATCCGTCCTGCCCCTGAAGACCAAGTACCCCCAGGGCGGCGAGCGTTCTTTGATCAGCGTCATCGCGGGCAAGCACCTGAAGCTGGGGATGCTCCCGGCGGACGCAGGCTGCGTGGTGGACAATGTGGCCACCATCCGGGCCATCTACCGGGCGGTCAGCCTGAATGAGCCGCTGATGGAGCGCACCGTCACCGTTTCCGGTGACAGCGTGAAAAACACCGGCAATTTCTTTGTGAAGATCGGTACCATCGCTTCCGAGCTCATCGATGCCTGCGGCGGCTGGAACGAGGGGATGGAGCCTAAGAAAATTCTCTTCGGCGGCCCCATGATGGGCGTGGCGCTGTCCTCTCTGGAGGTGCCCATCTGCAAGAACAACAATGCCATCACCGCCCTGTCCTACGATACCGTGGGAGAGGAAACCATCACCGCCTGCCTGCGCTGCGGCCGCTGCAACCGGGTGTGCCCCCTGGGGCTTTCTCCCCAGCTGATGCAGGTGGCGGCTCAGCGGAAGAACTATGACCGGTATGAAAACCGGCTGTATGGCCTGGAATGCATTGCCTGCGGCTGCTGCACCTACATCTGCCCGGCCAAGCGGCCGCTCATGCAGCTGTTTAAGGTGACCAAGGCCGAGATCATGGCCGCGAAGAAGAAATAAGGAGGGATTGGCCAATGCATGAATTACTTCATATTTCCAGTGCGCCCCATGACCGGGGCGGCCTCTCCACCAAGGCTGTGATGCGGGATGTGCTGCTGGCGCTGCTGCCCACCACCGTTCTGGGTGTCTGGGCCCACGGATGGTATTCCGCTCTGATCATTCTGCTGTCCATCACGGCGGCAGTGCTGACGGAGTACACCTTCGACCGGATCACCAAGCGGGGCAACACCGTCACCGACGGCAGTGCCGTTCTTACGGGTCTGCTGCTGGCACTGACCCTGCCGGCAAATGTTCCTGTGTACATCCCGGTTCTCGGCTCCGTGTTTGCGATTCTCGTGGTCAAGTGCCTCTTCGGCGGACTGGGCCACAACATCATGAACCCCGCCCTGGCCGGACGGAGCTTCCTGCTGATCTCCTTTGGCACCGCCATGACCGGCTACACGCTGGACGGCGTTTCCGCCGCTACCCCTCTGGCGGAGCTGGCCTCCGGCAAAACCATCGACATGCTGGCTCTGGCTATGGGCAACACCAGCGGCGTCATCGGCAGCTCCGCTCTGGGCCTGCTCGCCGGCGGCATCTATCTGCTGCTCTCTCACGGCATTACCTGGGAAATCCCCACTGCCACCATCGGCTCCACTGCCATTTTCCTGATGATTTTCGGCGGACACGGAATTGACCCGGCCTACCTGCTGCCCCAGCTGCTGGGCGGCGGACTGCTGATGGCCGCGTTCTTCATGGCCACCGATCCCGTCACCTGCCCCTCCACCACCAAGGGCCAGCTGCTCTATGGCTGCCTCACCGGTGTGCTCATTGGACTGTTCCGGGTGAAGGGCGCTTCCGCCGATTCCACCACCTACGCGGTGCTGCTGGCCAATATGTTCAGCAACATCATCGATGAGCTGTTTATCCCGGTGCCCTTTGCCTTCCGCATTCCCAAGGACCTGAAAAAAGCCATCCCCAAGCCGGTGATCATCCTGCTGGTCATCACTCTGGTTGCCGGAGCGGCCCTCAGCGGTGTGTATGTGCTCACCGCCGACCGGATCGCCGAAAATCAGGAGCGGGCCGCCCAGGCTGCATTCCTGGAGGTGGTTCCCGGTGCGGCCAAATTTGAAACCGAGGAAGCGGTCCAGGCGGCTGTGGAGGCAAGCTCCGGTGCTTACGGCTCCGTTACTGTCAAGAGCGCCCTCACCGGCGTGGACGAGCAGGGCAGCGTGGTGGGCTATGCCATCAGCGTGGCCAATTCCCAGTCCTTCGACGGTGGCCTGGCCCTGGTGGTTGGCATTCAAACGGACGGAACCATCAATGGTATTTCCTTTACCGAGCTCCACGAAACCGCCGGTATGGGCATGAAGTGCGGTGAGCCCGACTTTATGAACCAGTTTGCCGGTGTGAATGTAGCCAGCTTTACCCTGAATAAGAGCGGCGCTTCCACGGAGGAGGATATGATCGACTCCGTAAACGGCGCGTCCGTCACCTCCGGCTCCGTGGTGGATGCCGTCAATGCCGCACTGGATTTCTTTGCGGCCAATCTGAAGTAAGGAGGCCGAAGACATGAAAGCCTATTGGGAAAGAATTTATAACGGTATTGTCAAGGAAAATCCGGCCTTCATCCTGATGCTGGGCATGTGCCCCACATTGGCTGTGACCACCTCCGCCATCAACGGCCTGGGCATGGGCCTGAGCTCTCTTGTGGTGCTGGCCATCTCCAATGTGGTGATCTCCCTGCTGCGGAAGGTGATTCCCGACGAGGTGCGGCTGCCCGCCTTCATCGTGATCGTAGCTTCCTTTGTGACGGTGGTGGAGCTGCTGATGGAGGCCTATATGGAATCGCTGTACGCCTCCCTTGGCATCTACATCCCTCTGATTGTGGTCAACTGCATCATTCTGGGCCGTGCTGAGGCCTACGCTTCCAAAAATCCCCCCCTGCTCAGCCTGTTCGACGGACTGGGCATGGGCCTGGGCTTCACCGTGGCTCTGGTAATCGTCGGCTCCATCCGGGAGCTGCTGGGCGCGGGCAGCATCTTCGGAATTGCCCTGCCCGGGAATTTTGAACCCATTGCGTTCTTCGTCCGGGCCCCCGGCGCGTTCCTGGTGCTGGCGATCGTGGTGGCCATTATGAACGCAATCGGCATCAAGAACCGGGCCAACAAGGTGGTGGAGGGCTGCGATGGCTGCTGCGCCGGCTGCACCTCCTCCGGCTGCGACAAAAAGGAGGCTAACGTATGACAAGTCTCATGATGATCATCGTCACCACAGCTTTGGTGAACAATGTGGTGCTGAGCCAGTTTTTGGGCATCTGCTCCTTCCTGGGCGTGTCCTCTCAGAAGAAGGCCTCCCTCTCTCTGGGACTGGCCGTGACCGCCGTGCTCACCGTGGCCTCTCTGATGGCGGCGCTGCTGTATCAGTTTGTGCTGGCGCCCCTGGGGCTGGATTACCTGAAGACCATCGTGTTCATCCTGGTGATCGCCGCCCTGGTGCAGATGGTGGAGATGTTCCTGAAAAAGAATGCCCACGCCATCTATCAGAGCCTGGGCATCTACCTGCCCCTGATCACCACCAACTGCGCGGTGCTGGGCGTGGCGCTGACCAATGTGCAGAACGAGTACACCATCCTGCAGAGCGTGATTGCCGGTTTGGGCACTGCCCTGGGCTATACTCTGGCAATCGTACTGCTGGCGGAGATTCGGGAGCACATCGACGAAGAGGCCATTCCCGCTCCGTTCCGGGGAGCGCCCATTGTTCTGCTGTGTGCCACCCTGATGGCCATGGCCTTTATGGGCTTCTCCGGCCTGTCCTGATGGAGGTAGCAAGATGCAAACTGTGATGATTTCCACTTTGGTCATCGGCCTGGTGGGCCTGATCCTGGGCCTGGCTCTGGTGACTGCCAGCAAGAAGTTTTATGTGGAAGTGGATGACCGGGTCACCCAGGTCCGGGAGTGCCTGCGGGGCAGCAACTGCGGCGCCTGCGGCTACGCCGGCTGCGACGCAGTGGCAGAGGCCATTGTCAAGGGAGAGGCCCGGGTGGATGCCTGCCCCGGCAACAGCACCGAGAACATTGCCAAAATCGCCGCCATCCTGGGCAAGGAGGCCATCGACCAGGATCCCCAGTGCGCCTATGTTCAGTGCGCCGGTACCTGCGAGGCCACCCGCGCCAAGGCGGAATATGTGGGCATCCAGGACTGCCGCTCTGCGGTTTTAAGCGGCCTGCCCTACATGAGCTGTGAGTATGGCTGTTTGGGCCTGGGCAGCTGCGTTAAGGTCTGCCCCCAGGGCGCCATTTCCATCAAGGACGGCATCGCCGTGGTGAATCCCCGGCTGTGCGTGGGCTGCGGCCTGTGCGCCAAGACCTGCCCCAAGGGCATCATCGGCATGCACGACCGCACCACCAAGGTGGCCGTCCGCTGCTCCAACAAGAATAAAGGCCCCGTGGTGAAAAAGGCCTGCTCCGCCGGCTGCATTGGCTGCGGCATCTGCGCCAAGCAGTGTGAGCAGGGTGCCATCACCGTGGAGAATAACCTGTCCCGGGTGGATCCCGAAAAGTGCATTGGCTGCGGCAAGTGCGTGGAGAAGTGCCCCACCAAGTCTATCCGGTTCCTGTAAGCGGGAATGAATAAGAAACATGAAGGAGAGATGATACCATGGCAAAAAAACAAGGAAGCTCTGCTAAGGTGGCTGTCAATGAGATCGTGAAATGGCTCATCAGCTTCCTGGTCAGCTTTGCCGTCCTGGCCGGCTGCGTGGCGATTTACAATTTTGTCAACGCCCCCGGGCCCGGCGAGGTGTTCACCGGCAAGGCTCAGGGAATGGGCGAGGTCGTGGCGGAAGTAACCGTGGCTGACGGAAAAATTGTGGATGTGAAGCTCACTGGCGCGAATGAGACCCCCGGCATCGGCAGCGTAGCGCTGGAAGAAATGCCCGGCAAAATCATTGAGGCCCAGTCCGCCGATGTGGATGGGATCGCCAGTGCTACCATCACCTCCAACGCGGTAAAGGCTGCGGTGAATGACGCGCTGACCCAGGCCGGACTGTATGTGCCCGCCGCCACCGAGAAAGTCACCGAGGCCGCCACGGAAGCTGAAACGGAGGCTGTCACCGAGGCCGCAACGGAAGCGCCCACTGCCGCCATGACGGCCAACGATCTGATTATTGCCTCTTACGAGGCAACCGCTGAAAATACCTATGCGGTGGACTATCTGGAGCAGGATCCCTACCTGGTGAACCTCTACGAGGGCTTCGGCTTTGCCAAGCAGTACGACAGCGCCCGGGGCCATGCATACAGCCTGGAGGATCTGGCCAATACTGCACGGCCTCACCCCCTGGCCAACTGCCTGACCTGCAAAACCGCCGACTTCACCAAGCTGGTGCAGGACCAGGGTGTCAGTGCCTACAGCCTGGACTTCAACGAGGTCATGGCCTCCATGAACGACAGCATCGGCTGCTACAACTGCCACGGCGACCAGGTGGATTCCGGCAAGCTGGTGGTGACCCATGACTACTTCACCGACAAGCTGGATATGACTGGCATCGATGCTGCAACCCTGTCCTGCGGCCAGTGCCACATCGAGTATTATTTCGAGCCGGATACCAAGGCCACCACCATTCCCTATACCAACAAGGCGGAAATGACTCCCGAGGCCATGCTGGAATACTATGATTCCATCGACTTCGCCGACTGGACCCAGCCCTCCACCGGTGCAAAGCTGCTGAAGGCTCAGCACCCGGAGATGGAGACCTACCTCAACGGCAGCATCCATGCAAACTTCGGCATGAGCTGCGCCTCCTGCCATATGGAAAAGGCCACGGAGAACGGCGTGAGCTACACCAGTCACAACCTGGTGAGTCCCCTGGACAGCCCTGCCATTCTGGACACCTGCGCCGCCTGCCATAAGGATGTGGATATGGCCGAAAAGGTTCATGCCATCCAGGAACAGGTGACCGCCCGGGAGACCGAGGTGGGCAACCAGCTCTCCGCCTTTAAGGATAAGCTGGCGGAAGCCGTTGCCTCCGGAGAATACACCGAGGAAGAGCTGAACGAGATCCGCACCCTCTATCGCCACGCCCAGTGGTTCTTTGACTATCAGTATGTGGAAAACAGTGAGGGTGCCCACAACTCCAAGCTGGCCAACTCCTGCCTGGATACCGCTGCCGCCAAGATCGAGGAAGGCATGAAGCTGTTCCACGCTGCCTGATTTCCATGAAAATTTCCAATCGAATGCTCATCGCGCTGCTTGGCATCATTCTGCTGCTGGCAGCTGCAGCGGGAGCTGCCATCTATTTTCTGATGCCCGGAGGCACCCAGGTGCTGGTCACGGTAAACGGTGTGGAGTATGGCACCTATCCGCTGCACACCGATGCCACCGTGGTCATTGGGCCGGAGGACGGAAGCTGGCACAATACGCTGGTGATTGAGGACGGAAAGGCCTATGTGTCCGAATCCGACTGTGATAACCAGATTTGTGTCCATACCCCCGCCCTGACGGAGGATACCATTGGCATCATCGTCTGCCTGCCCCATGGCGTTGCTGTGGAGCTGAAGCAGTAATCACCATCCTGGGGAGCCTTCCGGCTTCCCAGGATTATCAAAACGTGCGGCGAAAAGGAAAGAAAGCTCTCTTTCTTTTTCAGCGCCCGTTTTATGAATCTCTGAAATGGTTCGGAATAAACGAATTCCAGGTTATCGGGTTTCATAAGCTTTATTGTTATTTACCCAATTAAGAATTCGAAGGGAACGGATTTATCCGTTCCGGAAAGGATGGTTAATCTCCGCAGTTTGTTGAATGGTTTTTCCCAAGACTTTTTTGAGGTTTTACCATTCACCCTGCCAATTTGAAGTAGGAGGGCTGCGGAATGCATAAATGCATTCCCTACGAAAATGCTTGAGGCTTTCCCATTCAACAAACCCAGGCAAAACGCTGAATCAAGTAAATACCAATTTATTCAATTGCTGACAAAATCCGATAAGCAAATTACAAAAAAAGGAAAGAAACAATCCGGGAGGTATCTCCGTGAATAAGATCAAAAAAATACTGGGCTTTCTGTTCTCCATGAAGGTTGCCCTTTTGATTCTGGGGCTTTTTGTGCTGGTGTGCATTGCCGGCAGCGTCATTCCCCAGGGGCAGATTCCGGCGGTGTATGAAAATGCCTACCCCGGCTGGAGCGGCCTGATTCTGGCGGTGGGGCTGGACGATGTGTTCCACAGCTGGTGGTTCATCCTGCTGACCGCGCTGCTCTGCGGCAATCTGTTGGGCTGCAACCTGGTGCATATCTCCGGAATCGTGAACAGGGTGAAAGCCAAAACTCGGCCCCTGCCTGCCGGCGGGGATTGGATGGAATATTCCGGGGAACCGGAAAAGCTTTTGAAGGAGATGGGCTTCCGGAAATGGGAGCCGACGGAAAACGGCTTCTATGCCATCCGTAACCGCATGGGCTTCTGGGGGGCATGGCTCACCCATCTGGGGATCCTCATCATCATTCTCGGCTTCGCCCTGGGGCAGATGTTCACCGTGAATTATTCTGTGTTTGGCGTGCCCGGTGAGGAAAAAGCCGTTGGCGATACGGGACTGCTCCTTTCCATCGATGATTTTTCCATTGCCCTCCGGGAGGATGACACGGTGGAGCAGTACACCGCTTCCTTGACCCTGAAGGACCCTTCCACCGGCAAAAGCTGGACAGGACAGAGCTCTGTCAACCATCCCTGGGATGCCGGAGGCTTCCGGTTCTATCAGAATTCTACAGGCTGGGCAGCGGATATGACCGTTTACAAGGGAGACCAGCTGCTGCAAGCCGAAACTCTCTGCGCCGGAGAGTACCGGACGGTGAAGGATCGGCCGGAGCTGCTGGTGATGCTGCGGGCGTTCTACCCGGATTACACCCAGGATGAAAGCGGTATGCCCACCTCCGCCTCCGGGCAGATCGTGGACCCGGGTTATCTGTACATGCTCTATTATAATGGGGAGCTGCTGGGCATGAATGTGCTGCGCTCCAATGAAAAGATCACCGTTTCGGACTACACCATTCTCTTCTCCAATCCCCGCTCCTACACCCTGATTCAGGCGAAGCACGACCCCTTTACCTGGCTGGCAGCGGTGGGCGGTGCGGTTCTGCTCATTGCCCTGTTTGTGGCGTTCTACCTGCGGGTGGAGGAAATCTGGCTGGTGCAGGGGGAGCGGGGCTGGCAGGTATATGGCCGCAGCCGAAAGGGCGGCGAGCTCTACCGGGAAAAGCTTGAGCGAAAAATCAAGGAGGTTTGAAAATGGACATTCTGACGGTGGAAAAGCTGTTCTTTTACGGAGCCTTTGCCCTGTATGCCGGGGCCATGGCGCTGTTTTTCGTGTTCTTTGCCCTGAAAAAGGAGGCACCGGGGAAGTTTGCCAATTATCTGATGATTGCAGCCTTTGCCTGCCACAGCCTTGCCCTCGTGGTGCGGGGAATCGGTGCGGGACGGCTGCCTTTGACCAACCAATATGAGTTTGCCTCCAGCTTTGCCTGGGGTATCTGCCTGTGCTATCTGGTTTTCCAGTGGCGGTTCCGCTTCCGGGCCATGGGCGCCTTTGCCACGCCGGTGATTCTGGTGATCATCGCCTATGCGGCCCTGCAAAACAAGCAGGTGCGGGAGCTGATGCCCGCGCTTCGCAGCGGCTGGCTGGCGCTGCATGTGTCCACCGCCATCATTTCCTATGGCGCTTTCGGCGTCAGCTGCGCGGTATCCGCCATGTTTTTGCTGCGGGAGAAGATGTCCGGCTCCGAGTTCTGGCAGAAAAATGTGCCCGATGGGAAGCAGCTGGATTTCATCAGCTACCGGGCGGTGTCCTTAGGCTTTCTGTTTCTGACCATGGTGCTTGTCACCGGAGCCATCTGGGCGGAGCAGGCCTGGGGCAGCTATTGGAGCTGGGACCCCAAGGAGACCTGGGCGCTGATCACCTGGTTTATCTATGCCATCTATCTGCATCTGCGAATCAGCCGGGGCTGGAAAGGCAAAAGCGCGGCTATTTTCGCCGTCATTGGCTTCGTCTGTGTGGTGTTTACCTATATCGGCGTGAATACCCTGCTCCCCGGCATCCATAGCTACGCATAAAACAGCCCCAGCTTAGTTTTTTCGGGACTGCTCGGCAATAATCACCATTTTTTCCGGGGAAATGGGCAAATTATTAGGAAAGAAAACATGTTTACATTCCCTCATCCCGGCGCTATAATGTGCCAGGTTCCAATCCGGATGATTTTGTGATGAGGGTATGTTTTCTATGATTCGTGTATCTGCTCGCTCCGCAGTTGGCCGGGCGTATCCCAGAAAAACCACCGACGTTTTTCCCCTCTTCGCGGTGGAAGGTGCGCTGCTCCAGCTGTTTTGTGCCGTCAACGGCTTTGCCAATAATCTCTTCGCCACCGGCCTGGGGGCTACGGACCTACAGATCGGCCTGATTCAAACAGTGCCCAATGTGGCGGCGCTGCTTCTGCTGCTGCCTCTGGGTATTCTTTCCGACCGGCTGCGCTCCTCCCGGACGATCCCCCTGGTGAGTCTCATATGCGTGGCGGCGGGATATGTGGTGATGGCAGCGGTGCCCAGCCTGGGAGATGCCCGGATCCTGACATTTTTCTGCGCTCTGGTCTTTACCGTTGGCGGGCCGGTGCTGTATAACGCCCAGTGGCAGACTTTTTTTGGAGATGTGGTTCAGCCCCAAGCTCGCAATTCCGTGCTGACTCTGCGGAACCGGGCCATGTTCGTTTTGGGAATTGCCACCCCGCTGGTCTGCGGCGTGGTGATGAACGGGCCGGTGGATCGTATGCGGATGTACCAGCTGTTCTTTTTGGTGTGCGCCCTGGCGGCGGTGCTGCAGGCAGCGGTGGTGTCCGGCATCTCCACTCCGGAGCGGCAGAGAGCCCCGGCAAAATTCTCCCTGGGGGAGCTTGGCTGTGCCGTGAGAGAAATGGCCGGGAGCAGGCAGTTCCTGCTGTTTTTTGTGCCGGTGGTGCTGTTTTACATGAGCTGGCAGATGGACTGGAGCATGTGGTACATCGGACAGGTGCAGTACCTGCGGCTGACGGAGAGCCAGATGACCATCTTCTCCGGCGTGTTCAACATCGGTCAGTTGGCGGCCATTGGGGTGCTCTCCAGGTCGGTGCAGAAACGGGGCGTTGACCGTACCCTGCCCTTTGCGGCACTGGGCCTGTGCTTCTGTCCGCTGATCATGATACTTTGCAGCCGCCTGCCCGCCGCCCAGCGGATGATTCCCTTTACCGTTCTGGTGACGGTGCTGAACGCTCCACAGTGCGCCACCAATCTGTGCATCGTTCAGATTCTGCTGCGGGTGGCACCCAAATCCTGCCGCAGTCTGGCGGTGAGCCTGTTCACCCTGACCACCACCCTGACCAACTGCATCATGCCCTACCTGGGAGTGCGGATGTATACCGCCCTGGGTGCGGATTACCGGGCCCTGATGCTGTTCAATTTGGCAACGCTTCTCAGCCGCTTGCTGACTTTGGGCTTGCTGCTGTGGCGCTGCAAATATATAAAAGAGTAAAAATGACTGCCTCTCGGAAAAGCCCATCCGAGAGGCAGTTGCTTTTTGTCCGAAAAACGATACCGGGTTGGCAGGAGGGGGGACGATGACTGACCATCCCCGTGCGAATTGGCTCCCGGCCCTGCCGGGTTATCTCTGGATTCTGCCGGAGCCGTCGCCGCCGGCGAGCTTTTCTACCTCAGCTACGGTGACCATGTTGTAGTCGCCCTCGATGGAGTGCTTCAGAGCGGAGGCCGCTACGGCGAACTCCACCGCTGCCTGGGTGTCCTTGCCATTCATCAGGGAGTAAATCAGGCCGCCGCCGAAGCTGTCGCCGCCGCCTACCCGGTCGATGATGTGCAGGTCGTACTTCTTGGAGAAGCAGTACTCGTCCTTGGCGACATTGTACAGCATGGCAGACCAGCCGTTGTCGAAGGCGGAGTGGCTCTCCCGCAGGGTGATGGCAACCATTTCAAAGCCGAACTTGTCCGCCAGCTGCTTGGCAACGGACTTGTAGCCCTCGTGGTTCAGGCTGCCGCCGTAGATGTCCGTGGCCTCGGCCTCGATGCCGAACACATCCTTGGCATCCTCCTCGTTGGAGATGCAAACGTCTACATACTGGCACAGCTCGGTCATAGCCTCCCGGGCCTGGGCGCGGGTCCACAGCTTGCCGCGATAGTTCAGGTCGCAGCTGATCTTGCAGCCGTGGGCCTTGGCGGCTTTGCAGGCTTCTTTGCAGATCTCGACGACGTTGGGCCCGAGAGCCGGGGTGATGCCGGTGAAGTGGAACCACTCGGCACCCTCGAAGATTTTGTCCCAATCGAAGTCAGAGGACTGTGCCTCCTGGATGGCGGAGTGGGCCCGGTCGTAGATGCACACGCTGCCCCGCTGGGAAGCACCCTTTTCGTTGAAGTAGATGCCCACACGGTTGCCGCCGCGGACGATCTTGCTGGTGTCCACGCCGTAGCGACGCAGACTGTTCACAGCCGCCTGACCGATGGCATGGGTGGGCAGCTTGGTGACGTAGGCCACATCCATGCCGTAGTTGGCCAGGGACACGGCCACGTTGGCCTCGCCGCCGCCAAAGGTGAATTCCACATGGTCGCACTGGACGAAGCGCTCGTAGTTGTAGGGCTGAAGCCGCAGCATCAGCTCGCCGAAGGTGATTACTTTTGCCATTTTTATGTCCTCCTTATTTTGCTCTTGCTTCTTTAACGATTTCCACGGACTGACGGCACAGCTCCGTGATCTCTTCCCAGGCACCGGCCTGAATCAGCTTATCCGGGCACATGTAGCTGCCGCCGCAGGCACAGATCACGGGAGAGGCGGCGTACTCCGCCAGATTCTTGAGGGAAATGCCGCCGGTGGGCATCACCTTGAACATGGGGAAAGGAGCTGCCATGGCCTTGATTTTGGCCAGACCACCGCTCTGCTCGGCGGGGAAGAATTTCAGCACCTCCAGGCCCAGACGGTAGGCGGCGTGATAGTCGGTGGGGGTGGTGCAGCCGGGGAAGCAGGTGATGCCCTTTTCCTGACAGTACTTCACGATTTCGATGTCCAGGCCGGGGGTGACTACGAATTTGCCGCCGGCGGCAATGGTCTTGTCCACCATCTCGGTGGTGAGCACGGTTCCGGCACCCACCAGCATGTCGGGATGGCGCTCCAGCATGATCTTCATGGCCTCGTCGGCACCGGCAGCCCGGAAAGTGATCTCGGCCACGGGCACACCGCCTTTGCACAGGGCATCGGACAGGGGACCGGCGTCCCGGGTGGGGTTGGTCAGCTTGATTACCGGCACTACGCCGATGGCACTGACCTTTTGCTGCAGTTCATTCATTGTAATATCCTCCTGAAATGAAATTGGAAATAAAGCGCGAGGTTAGAGCACCACGCCGTCTTTAAAAATGGAAATCTCCCGGAAGCCCTTTTCTTCGGCCTTGGTCTGCTTGCCGGAGGCCACCTCCAGCACCAGAGCCATCAGATCCTGGGCGGCCTCGTCCAGGGTTCGCAGTCCGTCGGCCACCACACCGGCGTTGAAATCGATCCAGTTTGCCTTTTTGGTGGCCAGGGCGGTGTTGGTAGCCAGCTTCAGGGTGGGGGCGGGGGCTCCGAAAGGCGTACCCCGTCCGGTGGTGAAGAGAATCAGGTGAGCTCCCGCCGCAGTGAGGGCGGTGGAGGAAACCAGGTCGTTCCCCGGCCCATAGAGCATGTTCAGACCCTTGGTCACCACCTGGTCACCGTAGCCGATCACATCCATTATGGGGGCGGAGCCGCCCTTTTGCACACAGCCGCAGGATTTATCCTCCAGGGTGGTGATGCCGCCGGCCTTGTTGCCGGGGCTGGGATTCTCGTAGACCACCTCGTTGTGCCGGAGAAAATAGTCCTTAAAGCCGTTGATCATGTTTTCCGCCTTGTGGAACACCTCTTCGCTGATGCAGCGATCCATGAGGAAACCCTCGGCGCCGAACATCTCCGGCACCTCCGTGAGCACGGTGGAGCCGCCCTGGGATACCAACAAATCGGAGAATCGTCCCACGGTGGGATTGGCGGTGATGCCGGACAGACCGTCGGAGCCGCCGCACTTCATGCCCACCACCAACTCCGAGGCGGGGATGGGCTCCCGTTGGAAAGAACCGGCATACTCTGCCAGCTGGGTCAGAAGCTCCCGTCCGGCCTCCAGTTCGTCCTCCACCTGCTGACAGGTGAGGAATTTCACCCGGTTTTCATCGTAGGGCCCCAGCTCCTCCAAAAACTGCTCATGGGTGAGGTTTTCGCAGCCCAGACTCAGCACCAGCACGGCTCCTGCATTGGGATGCCGGGTGAGAGCGGCCAGAAGCTTCCGGGTCTGGGCGTGATCCGTTCCGGTCTGGGAGCAGCCGAAGGGATGGGGGAAGGTGTAGAGCCCGTCGATGGTGCCGGTTACCAGGTCCTGATTCTCCCGCACCAGGGCTTTGGCCACATCGTTGACGCAGCCCACGGTGGGGATGATCCAGATTTCGTTGCGGATGCCCACCTGGCCGTTTTTCCGCCGGAAGCCCTGGAAGCTGCCGGGAGCCTGGGGAGCGGGGGAATTATGCTTGGGATGGTAGCTGTATTCCAGCTGGCCGGAGAGGTTGGTCTTCATGTTGTGGGTGTGTACCCATTCTCCAGCGGCAATGGGCTGCACCGCGTGGCCGATGGGGAAGCCGTATTTGACGATCTGGTCATCGGGAGCCAAATCGGCCAGCGCCATTTTGTGTCCCTGGGGGATGTCTGTTTTGGCGGAAACTCCCTCAAACCGGGTTCCGGCGGGGATGGGCTTCAAGGCTACGGCCACATTGTCGCCCGGATGGATGTGGATAAAGGCATTCATGCTCAAATCTCCTTACAGGCAGGAGGCAAAGGCGGCCAGTGCCCCCTGGGTGCGAATGACGGTCAGATTTTCTACGGTGGCAGCCTCGAAGCCGGGAATCTGGGTCAGATCCTGGCCCCACATCTGCCGGTTGGTCATCACGGCATGAACCAGCTCGGGGATGCTGTCGCTGCGATGGTCGTAGTAGAACTCCAGCACCCACCGGTCGTCGGAGCAGCCGTAGGTGTTGCCCTTGCTGCGGCGGCAGACCAGCGCTTTGTCGGTGAGCTCCTGGATGTCGTTGGTGTAGAAAGCGATGTAGGCGGCAAAGCTCATGGTGATGCATGTTGGCAGCTTGCCGGTGGCGCTGACAGAGTCCAGGAAGGTGGGCATGATCCGGGCCCGCCACTTGGAGGTGGAGTTCAGAGAGATGCTCATCAGCTCGTGATTCACAAAGGGGTTGTCGAACCGGTCCTGAACGGCGGCGGCAAAGCTTTCCAGATCCTGCCTGTCCAGAGGCAGGGTGGGAATCACCTCGTCGTAGAGCATTTTGTTCATGAAGCCCCGGATGGCGTCGTTGTGCATGGAGTCCCGAACAATGTCGAAGCCCGCCAGATAGGCCCCCAGGGTGAAGCCGGTGTGGGCCCCGTTGAGGATGCGAACCTTGCGCTTCTTGTAGGGCACCACATCCGGCACCACGGGGCAGTTCAGCCCGGCGGCTTTAAAGGGCAGCTTGTCCTCCAGCCAGGCGGGGCCCTGGATATTCCAAACGCCGAACACCTCGCCCACATCAATGGCCTGGTCAATGTAGCCGTTCTCCTGCTCCAGCCGGGCCAGCTCTTCTGCGTCCTTGATGCCGCCGGGAACGATCCGGTCCACCAGAGTGGAGCAGAAAGTACATTTCTCGTTTACATAATCCCGGAAGCCCGCTTCCAGCCCCCACTGGTCAATGTGCTGATTGACGCAGCTTTGCAGTTCCGCGCCGTTGTTGTCGATGAGCTCACAGGGCAGGATGATGAGTCCGCTCTTGCCCGCCTGATAGCGGCGGTAGAGCACCTGGGTGAGCTTTCCGGGGAAGCTGGCGCAGGGAATGTCGGAGAGCTGGCAGGAAGCATCAAAGACAATGCCCGCCTCGGTGGTGTTGGAAACCACATATTCCAAATCATCGGACTCCGCCAAAGCCATCATGGCCTCAAAATCCGCCCGGAAGTCCGTGGGATTCAGGCACCGGGAAACGGAGGAAATCACCCGTTTGCGGTCGATTTTTTCTCCGGCCACATTTCCCCGGAGGTACAGGGTGTAGAGTCCCTGTTGCTGGTTGAGGATTTCAACCTGGGTTTTCCGGCCGTGGCTGCCCCGGGGCTTTACCAGGACGCATTTGCCGTTCCAGTTCGCCTTTTCGTTGGCTACGTCAAACCAGTAGTTTGTGAAAGCCCGCAGGAAATTGCCCTCGCCGAATTGGAGCACCTTTTCCGGAGCGTCCTCCAGGATGTAGCCCCGATAGCCGGATGATTTGAGAACCGCGTAGTTTAACTGTTCCATGATTGCCCTCCTGTGTCGTTTTTCTGTATTATAAACCATCGAATGAAAAAAAGGAATGTCATTTTAGGATTTTTCCTGTGCTTTTCCAGTAGAAATACAGGCTGTATTCCACCACCGCCATGCAGGCCCAGCCGGTGAAGCAGGCCCAGGCCTCCGCGTTGATGCCCATTTTGGGAACCCAGAAAAACACGCAGACCGTGCGGATGGTGGTTTGCAGCACCGTGCCAAAGAGCACTACCTTCATCATGCCCAGTCCCCGGAAATGGCCCTGAATGGCGTTGGTGATCCCCGGCATCAGGAAAAAGTAGGCCTTCAACCCGATGTAGCTGACTCCGGCCGCCGCGATTTCCGCCGCGCCGTCGGGCAGCAGTAGGGCGATGGCTGGGCCCTTGATCAGTTGGGTCAGGAGAAAGATCAGGGGGAAATATGCGAAAGCCAAAAGCAATCCCTTTGTGAGGCTTTGGAACATTCTGTCCCGCTGCCCCGCTCCCCGGTTCTGGGCGGTGCAGGTCATGATGCCGCTGCCGATGCTCTGGGTGGGGATCCGGGCGAAGTCCTCGATTTTGCACCCGGCGTTGAAGGCGTCTATGGCGGCGATGCCCTGGGTGTTGATCACTCCCTGAATGCACACCTTGCCAATGGGCTGCGCCGCCTGCTGCAAGGCGGTGAGAAAGCCGATCTGCAATGTTTCCCGCAGCAGGGCGGAATTGACCCGCAGCTGTTCTTTTGTGACGGAAAGCTGAGGAATCCGCCTGCGGATGTAGCCCATGCAGCCGATGGCGGCTGCCGCCTGGGAGATCACCGTGGCAAGGGCGGCGCCGGCCACACCCAGGGGGATAATGGCCACCAGCAGCACATCCAAAAGGATATTCAGGCCGCAGCTGAGACCCAGAAAGTACACCGGCGTTTTGGAGTCCCCAAGTCCCCGCAGGGAGGAAGCCAGCACATTATACTGAAAGGTGAAAAGGAAGCCCACCAGGGAAACGCGCAGATAGGTTTTTGCCTGGGCCATGGCGGCCTGCGGCGTCTGAATCCAGCGCAGCATCTGCGCGGACAGGGCCAGTCCCAGGAGAAACACACCCAGGGAAAACCAGAACCCGAAAACCAGGGCGGTGGCAAACTCCTGGCGAACCTTTTCGTCCTCCCGGGCGCCCCGGAATTTGCTGATCATCACCGAGGCTCCCAGACTGATGCCCGAGGCGCCCAGCACCAGAATGGTGAAGATGGGATCGGAGGTGCTCACCGCGGCCAGAGCGTTTTCTCCCAAAAACTTGCCGATGATCATGGCGTCCACGGCGTTGTAGGTGAGCTGAAGCAGATTGCCCAAAATCATGGGGATGGCGTAGCGAACCAGATGGGAGAGAATGCTCCCCTTGGTCATGTCCTGCATGGGTCATACTTCTTTCTGTAAATGGGTTGACAAATGAAACGGGGATTTTTACAATGAAAAGCGGAAAATGTCGGGAAACAGACAAATTCCAATTTGCCGATTATGAGATACGACGATCAGGGAGGAAAGGAACATGCTGCAACTGGGAATCCGGCTTCACGATGTGAATACGCTCTGCGCTCCGGAGGAGAAAACCATGGAAGCCAGGGCGGAAAAAGCCAAATTGGAGGGCTTCTCCTGCGTCCATCTGGCCTATCAAAAGGTGATGGGGGAGATCCGCTTTGATGCCGCCGCATTACATGAGGGACTGGCCTGCTATACCAAGAGGGTATTTGGGAAGCAGGGGCTGGATATCGCGGTTTTGGGCTGCTATCTGAATCTGGCCCATCCGGATCCTAAGGAGCTGGAGAATATCAAGAGCCGTTATTTTGGCCATCTGCGGGTGGCGGCGCTCGCCGGATGCAGCGTGGTGGGCACGGAGACCGGTGCGCCCAATGCCCAGTACAAGCTGGATGCCAACACCCACAGCCGGGAAGCCCTGGATACCTTTATCCGGAATCTTTCGGAGGTGGTGGAGCAGGCGGAGCACTGGGGGGTGAGCATGGCCATTGAGCCGGTGTGGAACCACATTGTCTACAACGCCGACCGGGCGGTGGAGGTGCTGAAGGCCATCCAAAGCCCCAATCTGCGGATCATTTTGGACCCGGTAAACCTATTGTGCATGGAGAACGCCGATGGCCGGGAGGCGGTCTTCCAGGACGCCATGGAAAAGCTCTGCGACCACATTGCCGTGGTGCATTTGAAGGATTTTGTCCGCCGGGACGGAAAGCTCATCAGCGTGGCGGCGGGCACCGGGGAGATGCAGTATGAAAGCATCCTCCGGTTTATGAAGGAGAGAAAGCCTTTCCTCCAGGCAACGCTGGAAAACACCACCAACGAAAATGCCATTCAGGCCAGAGAGTTTATTCAGAGGGTGTACACGCAGATATAAGATATGAGATATTGGAGTGCGTGTTCGTGAAAAAATATCTTGTATCTCGCAGCTCGTATCCTATATCTCCTTTTCCCGGTTGATCCAATCCACCCTGCCCTCCGGGGCGGGGAATTCATAAAATCGTGCCGTTTTGTCCCGGTGGGTGTCGTTCCATTTGTCGAAGCCCGCCGGGGCAATGTGTTTATCCAGGGAGCAGTTTTCAAACCGAACCAGGCCGTAATCCCGCCAGGGCCGTGCCAGATAGATGCTGCCGGGGGTGACAGCCTCCTCGCAGCTCAGGCGGCAATTCCGGAACAGAAAGCCCCGGCTCTGGGAAAGACTGTGGGCGGGGGCGGCAATGTAGCCGATGTCCCGGGCGTCCTTGAGGGAACGGATTTCGCAGTCTTCAAACAGGGCATCCCCGCAGCCGAAGATGAAATCCACCGTGCCCTCGATCAGGCAGCGCCGGAAGCACTGCCGGAGCAGCCGGTCCTGCCGCAGCACATCGGGCAGGAAGCCGTCGTAGCGTTCAATCAGATCCGGAGGCAGTGGGCCGAGAAACAGGGTGTCCTGGGTGGAGCACAGGCGGCAGTCCTCCATTTGGAAATCGTCCCCATACACCGTCAGCGCCACCTCCTGCCCTTTCTTCTCCGGGAAGCGGGCGTCGTTGACGATGGACAATTTGTGCATCTTTACCCCATCGGCGCACACTGCCAGGGTGTAGCTGCGGAAGGTGATGTACTCCCGGCCCTGCTCGTCCAGCTTTTGTGCATAATCGTCAAAAACGATTTGGGTATTTTCAGCACCCTGACCAACAATCGTAAGCCCCGGCGTCCGAATCATCGTTTTTTGCCGGTAGATTCCCGCTGCCAGATGGACAAAAGCGTCCTTTGGGGCAGAATCCAGGGCCTTCTGCAAATCGTCTTCCGGGGTGAGGAACAGCTCATTTTTCATAAGAATCATCCTTTGAGCAGTCAATACTTGTGCGCTTTGCTCAGGAAACATTATAGCATATAATCAAAATAAATAAATCCTTTCTTTCTGAAATAACTTTTTTGTGCATAAAGCAAATTGTTTTTGATATGTACTTTATGGAGGGACATCCCTAGAATAAATACCAGATAGATAGAAAGGACAGTGCTATGAAACGCCAATTGACTTTGGCAGAATACCGCGCTGTGGATTTGACGCTGCTGGCGGTGATTCTGGCGGTCTGTGAATATGGAATGACCCTGGCGGCCAGACAGTGGTTTCCCGATCAGCTCTACACCGTGTCCCTCACCGCTGCCCTGTGCGCCATAGTGCTCATGCGCTGGGGCGTTTGGGCCGGGCTTCACGCCGCCCTTGGGGGAGCTGTGTTCTGGTTTGCCTCCGGAGGGACATTGCCGCAGCTGGTGATTTACGGAATTGGAAATCTGGGCTGCCTGCTGGTGCTGCCGCTGCTGCGGGGAAACGGAAAGGAAAAAATCCGCCGGGATAAGCTCTTTACCGCGCTGTTTGCTCTGGCTGTGCTGCTTGCCATGCAGCTGGGAAGAGCCGCGGCTGCCCTGCTGCTGGGGACATCCTGGCGGACCTGTGTGGGCTTTTTTACAACGGACGCTCTCAGCGGCGTGTTTGCCATGGTGGTGGTATCCCTGGCAGGGCGGCTGGACGGCGTGTTTGAGGATCAAAAACAATACCTGCGCCGTCTGCAGGAGCGGCAGAAGAAGGAAAAGGGAGGATTTTGATGAAAGCAAAGGCTGCTGACTACCTCGTTTACGATGAGGTCAATCGAATTTACCGGGAGGATCCGGAACAGGCCGTGCGGGACGATGTGGAGAAGCATTACTGGCTCCATGTGTGCCGTGCGGTGGCAAAGGACTGGCGGCTGTACCTGATGCTGATCCCCATGCTGCTGGTGTTTTTGTTCTGGCGGTATTTCCCCATGTATGAGCTGCTGGGCTGCTTTAAGGTTTCCGACGAGGTCAAGCCCGTGGCGGAGCAGCTGTTTGCCGGCTTCTCCAACTTCAAGGTGCTGCTGGTGGGCGACGGCTCCAAAACCACGGAGTTCTGGCGGGCCCTGCGGAACACCTTCCTGCTCAGCTTCTATGGGCTCTGCTTCGGCTTCCCCATGCCCATCATTCTGGCGCTGTTCTTCAATGAGATCAAATCCAACATCGCCCGGTCTGTGTACCAGGTGATGACCTACCTGCCCAAATTCATGTCCACGGTGGTTATGACCTCCCTGGTGACCATGCTGGTGAAGCAGGGGTCTCTGACCTCCAACATGGGCATCGTGTCCCAGCTGCTGTGCAATCTGGGGCTGATTTCCAAGGAGGTGGCCCAGGGAGGACTGCTGAATCAGCCGGGCTTCTTCCGCTCCATCTATCAGATTTCCGGCATCTGGGAGGCGGCGGGCTACGATTCCATCGTGTTCTTTGCCGCCATCATCGCCATCTCTCCCACCAACTATGAGGCCGCTCAGATCGACGGCGCGGGGAAAATGGCCCAGATGAAATATGTGGTGCTGCCCAGCATCCTGTCCACCATTGTCATCATGCTGATTACGAGAATCGGCGCCCTGCTGAACATCGGCTACGAGAAAGTGCTGCTGCTGTACAACACCAATACCTACGTCACCGCCGATGTGGTTTCCACCTTTGCCCAGCGCTACGGCATGGCCGGCGCGGCCAAGGGCATCGCCTCCGCCGCGGAAATGATGAACAATGTGATTGGCATGCTTTTGGTGATCGGCGCCAATACCATCGCCCGGAAGGCATCCGACGTGTCGCTGTACTAAGGAGGCTGCCATGAAAAGAAAGCTGGAAATTTCCGAACTGATCTTTAAGATCATCAGCTATACCCTGCTGACGATTTTCGCCCTGTGCTGCCTGTATCCCTTTGTGTATGCCATTTCCGCCGCCATCAGCGGACGGGACGCGGTGGAGTACAGCCAGGTGGTGCTTTTTCCCAAGGACATTCAGTTTGATGCCTTTAAGCGGATGTTCAACAACAATATGTTCTGGAATGCCTATTCCAACACCCTGTTTTTGACTCTGTACGGCACCATCTGGGCGCTGTTCGTGGCCATTCTCGGCGGCTACGCTCTGTCAAAGAAGCGGCTGCTGTTCCGCCGGGGCTTTAACTTCTTCCTGGTGTTTACCATGTGGTTCTCCGCCGGTCTCGTGCCCCAGTACTTAAACTACCTGCAAACCAAGGATATCTTCAACTCCATGGGCATCACCGATGACAAATGGCTGGTGGTCATCGCCATGGGCATGGCGGCCATGAACATCATTCTGCTGCGAAACGCCTTTGAG
Source organism: Faecousia sp. (assembly GCA_034104845.1). Lineage (GTDB taxonomy): Bacteria > Bacillota > Clostridia > Oscillospirales > Oscillospiraceae > Faecousia. Next base: position 23,590 of record JAXECZ010000125.1, read on the forward strand.
GGTGTGCCCTCGGAAATCGAAGAGGCCGCCATCGTGGACGGCGCTTCCGAGTTCCAGGTGCTGCGCCAGGTGTACATCCCCATGAGCAAATCCACCATCGCCACCGTGGCGCTGTTCTTCGCCATCTCCCGTTGGAACGGCTACTTCTGGGCCCGGCAGATGATCTCCAACTCCAACGAGCACCCCTTGCAGGTGTTCATCCGTTTGCAGCTGGAGCAGTACACCGACCCGGAATTCATGGCGGGCTGGAATGAGGTATTTGCCTCCGATTCCATGATCTATGCGCTGATCGTCTGCTCCATCGTGCCCATTCTGGTGATTTATCCCTTTATCCAGAAGTACTTCGCCAAGGGCGTCAATGTGGGCGGCGTAAAGGAATAAGTGTTTAACAGAGCGATCTGTGAACAATAAATCTTTAGCAAATTAGAGGAGGAAAACATGAAAAACGTGAAATCTCTGCTTGCTCTGCTGCTGGCGGTTGCCATGGTCGCAAGCCTGTTTGTGGGCGCCGTGTCCGCAGAGTCCGGCCTGACCTATGCCGAGGGCACCGTCCTTCGGATGGCCACCGGCTACAACAATGCCAAGACCGGCCTGTTCTTCGACGCTGAGGTTGCCGGCGAGGGTGTCACCCTGGCCGACGGCAACACCTATCACAGCGGCGACCTGAAGCCCACCTGGGTGGAGGTCCAGAATGTTCTGGGCATCACCTTTGAGGACAAGTACCAGGGCAACAACGCCACCAAGGAATTCGAGTACTGGAAAGACCGCCTGAATGAGGTGGACATGGTCTCCGGCACTGCCGCCACCCTGTCCGAGTACGGCGAGACCGGCGCTCTGGTGAACATCGCCGAGTACCTGGATCAGATGCCCAACTTCAAGGCCTATCTGGACGCCAACCCCATCGTCCGGCTGTCCATCACCGGCAACACCTCCACCGGCGCCATCTACTTCTCCCCCTACTTCGACGGCGTTAACGACATCGAGCGGATGCCTCTGATGCGTGTGGACTGGGTGCAGAAGCTGCTGGACGGCGAGGGGGAATTCACCGCCGAAGCCTGCGGCAATACCGCCGAGCCCGTTTACGAGCCCTACATGCCCACCGAGGGCGTGGTGGAGATCGAGGTCGTCAACGCCGAGGGTACTGCGGTGGAGACCATCTCCAAGAACTATGACGCCGCTGGCAACATCGTCGCTGCGATGAACGAGGCTGGCTCCATGTCCGGTGTGGACGCGGTCAACATGCTGCGTACCTACATCGATGTGGCCTACGACGGCTACTACGGCACCCAGCGCTCCGACCTGTTCGTGGGTCAGAACGCTGCCTGGGACGCCGACGAGCTGGTTGCCCTGCTGCGCTGCGTCACTTCCAACGCCCAGACCCTCAACGGCACCGATACCGTCCAGGGCCTGTTCTCCCGTGAGGACAACAACAACCAGCGCCGGGTGGATATGTTCCGGTTCGCCGGTGTGCTGTTCGGCGTCCGTGGCCTGGAGTCCCGTCAGGACTTCCTGTATGTGGATACCGACGGCCTGCTCCATGACGCCCGTCAGGAAGTGGCTACCTTCGAGGCACTGGAGAAGATGAACGCCATGGTGGAAGAGGGCCTGATCTCCAAGGCTTTCGTTGACCAGTCCGAGGAGAGCACCAAGACCTACCTGCAGAACGACCTGGGCTTCATGCACTACGACTACAACCAGACCCAGACCGTTTTCAATGCCACCGTTCTGAACGAGGGCGAGAAGTACATGGCCGTGATGGTTCCTGTGGCCTGCTGGTATGACGGCACCAACGAGGATGGCGTGTTTATGCGCTTCACCGAGTCCTGGCGCTCCGTCAAGACCGACGGCTGGGGCATCTCCAAGGCCGGTGTGGGCGACGACACCAATAAGCTGAATGCCGCCCTGGCCCTCATCGACTATGCCTACAGCGAAAAGGGCATGATCCTCATGTCCTACGGCCCCGATGCTTTCATCAAGACCAATGACGACGGCAGCTATGTGACCTTCAACTTCAACGGCAAGGAAATGCCCGTCATTGCCGACGCCACCTACGCAGAGCTGTGGGAGAAGGCCTCCGGCAACTACACCAACTACGCCCGTCAGTTCCTGGGCTCCACCCTGTCCTTTGCCAAGAGCCAGGCCTTCGAGTATCAGTGCACGCAGGAAGTGGGCAAGGAAGGCGCAGGAAAGATCTCCACTGCCATCGGCCTGGGCACCATCAAGCATCCTGAGCTGGCAGTTACTGAGAATCCCTGGTACACCTCCGTTCCCACCGTTCTGCCCACCACTCGTGTGGAGAACGACATGGTGAACTCCTACTCCGAGCTGAAGACCAACTTCTCTCTGAACAAGGATGGCGCCAATATGCTGGTTGATCTGATCGCCTCCGGCTATAACGATGATATCTACGACGCAGAGGATGCTGCCGCCGTCGTCTCCGAGGATTGGGGCGGACTGCAGTACCTGAACATCAAGCAGGATGCCTGGGATCGCCTGCTGGAGTACTACGAAGCCATCGGCTGATCCCAATTTCCACGCATCCCCCATTCTCCGGCGCGAGCATCGGCGCGTTCCGATGCAAACCTATGTGATAAGCATTGAATTCACAAACCTGTTACCCTCCCCAGGAGCCTTTTGGCTCCTGGGGAGGAGAGGGGCCGCTGCTCTAAAGCGGGGAGGTAGACATGTATAAGAAACAAATGAAGCTGCAAAAAATCCTGTGCCTGCTGGCCATCTTTGCCAGCGCACTGGTTTTCATATATTCTCTGGGGCTTATGACCGATCTGTACGACAGCCTCTACGGCACCATGACGGACCCCAGCGACCTGAGTAAGACCACAGTGCCCGGCTCCATCATCTATTATGATATGCAGGGCTTTAACAATACCTTTATGAAAGCGGGACTGGGGCTGATCCTCCTCAGCTGTCTGCTTTTCCTCACCAATACCCACTCCAGAAGAAAATATTATGTGGGCAATTATGTGAGCGTTGCCCTCCAGGCCGTTGCCAACGTGGCGGTGGTGATCTGGGCCCATCATCAGATCGTTATGTACCGGGCTCAGTTTCTGCAAATCGACTTTGAGGCTTTGGCCAAACACGCGAAGCGGTGGAAAACTTTGTATACGGAGTCTACCTTCTGGTTTGACGCCCACTACGCGGTATTCGCTCTGCTGCTGGTGGTCACGGTGCTGCTGGTAGGGAACGCCATTTGGAAGTACAGCCTCATGAAGCAGGAGCGGATGCTCATCAAAGCGGGAGAGGAGGCCCAGGTATGACCCAGGAGGAACGGCTGATTCAAAAGGACCGGATGCGGTTTATCAAGAATAAGCTCCCGGCGAACCTGGCATTGGGTGCCATTTTATTCGATGTCTTTTACTTTGTCTCCATCTATCAGTCCGATGTAAGGGACTATTACTATACCATGATGATCGGCGGGTCCATCCTGTACAATCTGGTGTTTATGCTGGCTTGCTTCCTGGCCAGCGAGGGACTGAAAAATTACAAAATGAGCTATGCCTGGCTGATTGGCGCATTGGGCGCCGGCCAGATTATCCGGATTTTTGTGCTCCCGGCTCAGGCCCATGCCACCGAGCTGAAGAAGGTGGGACGGGTGATGGGAGACGGCCAGTATGCCTTTGTGGTGGGCTGCCTCATTCTGTCCGCGCTGTGCTGTCTGGCTGCGGCAGTTATTGGCGGTGTGCGGAGCAGAGTCTTGAAGCAGCACCTGGCAAGCCTGGAAACAAAAACCGCCTGAGGAGGAATGAACGATGGCACAGCTTCGCTTAGAGCATGTGGACAAAATTTATGACAACAAGGTTCAGGCGGTTTTCGACTTTAACCTGGATGTAAAGGACGGGGAGCTGATCGTCCTGGTGGGCCCCTCCGGC
>JAXECZ010000101.1:0-10695 GCA_034104845.1 Faecousia sp.
ACCAACCGGATGGCGGTGCAGGCCTATGTGAAGACCCCCGCTGCCGAGATCAAGGTGCTTCCCACCACCGGCGTTTTCCTGGGCTGGTATCTGGATGGCAAGATGATGACCAGTCTGAACAGCGCCACCGCCGGTAAGACCTTGACCGCCAAGTGGCAGACGGGCTCCGACGCGGTGAAGGCGGAGTATTCCATCCCCGCCGAGGTGATCTATATCGCCTCCGGGAATAAGGACGCCGTTCAGGTGGATATTTTTGCTGAGCCCAATACTTCTTCCACCAAGATTGATGTGCTGAACCGTCAGATCGCCGTCACTGTGGTGGCGGAGCAGATGGTGGGCGATGTGAAGTGGCTCAAGCTCTCCTCCGGCGGCTGGGTAAAGCTTGGAAAGCTTGCAGATGTTCCCGCTACCATTCCTGCCAAGGTAGTCACCATCACCGACGACTATGTGAACATCCGCAAGGAGCCCGATGCTACCTCTGATAAGCTGGGCACCGTGAAGCGGGGCGAAAAGCGCACCATCACCATGATCTCCAACGATGGCAAGTGGGGCTACTGCTCTCAGGGCTGGATTTTCCTGGCCTACACCGATTATGACGGCAATTCCTCCGCTGCCTCTTCCGGCTCCTCCGGTTCCAGCACCACCACCGGTACTCCCGGCACCGTCACCGGCGCAGCCCGGGTGAACGTCCGGAAAGCCGCCGGCGTGGGTAACGCCCTGGTCACCACCCTGGCCGAGGGTACCGCCATCACCGTTTACGAGCAGACCACTGCTGACGGCGCTCCCTGGGGCCGTATCGATCAGGGCTGGATCAGCATGGGCTATGTGAAGCTGCAGCAGGTTCAGAAGCCCACTGACGGATCCACCATCTCTACCGGCAGCTCCGCCGTGGTCAGCAGCTCCGTGCGGCTGAATGTCCGCTCCGGACCCGGTACCAACTACTCCAAGATCACTACCCTGGCTCCCGGCACCTCCGTGGTCATTCTGCGGAAGGAAACCGTGAACGGCGCCACCTGGGGCCTGATCGATCAGGGCTGGATCAACCTGAGCTATGTCACTACCACCGGCACCTCCGCTGGCGGCGAGCCTGTCTACAGCGTGGGCGGCACCGTGGTCAACTGCTCCACCGGCGTGAACATCCGCGCCGCTGCCGGCACCACCAATGCCCTGATCGGCGTGGCCGGTGTGGGTACTCGCGTGAATGTCACCGAAATCACCACCGTCAATGGCTACAAGTGGGGCCGCATCGAGCGGGGCTGGGTCTGCATGGACTACATCCAGCTGGATTCCGAGTTCAAGAAGCCCGAGCCCATCACGCCCAGCGTGGAGGATGACAAGGACAATGTGGTCACCTCCTTTGAGGGTTATCCCGCTGTTACCCTGGGTGTCACCTCTCTGCTGGAGACCGCTGCTCATCATGCCAATGTGCTGCTGACCCTGAATCCCAACGTAACCGTCAACATCCTGGCCTGGACCCAGTCCGGCGACAACCTCTATGGCAAGGTCACCGTGGGCGACAAGACCGGCTGGGTGGACATCAGCGGCGTGACCATGAGCGCTTTCAATGCCAAGGTCACTGCCAGCAAGGCCGATGTCTATGAAGAGCCCAGCACCCGCAGCAAGTTCTATGCATCTCTGGTCAATGGCGCCTACATCACCATTCCTCAGGGCAACGACAACTGGAAGCTCTCCGACAGCACCCTGTGGGGTAAGGTCACCGTTACCGTTTCCGGTGTCACCTATACCGGCTGGCTGAAGCTGAACGATGTGACCATGTTCCGGGGCAACACAATGCCCACCGGTGTCACCACTCTCAGCGGCGTAGGCTACCTCACCGGTTCTATGAAGAGTGAGGAGACCCTGCTCAAGGACTATAACGGCAGCCCCATTTGGCTGGACGAGTATGGCTATGACCACAGCGAGCTCACCTCTTATACCCTGCCTGCCAATTCCCGGGTGAATATCCAGGCCCGGAGCTATGTGAAGGCTGTTGGTAAGACCTACGGCAAGGTGACTGTGGGCTCCGTCTCCGGCTGGATCGACATGGCCAATGTCACGCTGGATACCGTGGCTTACAAGGCCAATGCCGAGGTCAAGGGCTTTGCTGACTACACCGACGCGGCCAACATCAGCGCCTCCTATACCCCTGTTGCCAAGGGCAGCAAGATCACCATCACCCAGCGGCAGCTGGTTCCCGATTCCAACGAGATCAACCATGGCGTCATCGATGTGGGCCTCGGCTATGTGGGCGATGACACCTCCGTCAACTACTGGTTCATTCTGGACGATGGCAAGCTGGCCCCCACCGGCAAGGCCACCGTGGAGAATCCCAGCAATCCTGTGATCGCCTCTTCCGTGGTGGTTACCGGTAAGGCCGCCGCAGAGCTGCCCATCTACGAGGAAGCCATCGACAGCAGCAATATCCTGCTGAAGCTGAGCGTCGGCACCAACGTGACCATTGTGAACTGGAGAAACGTGAACGGAGAGACCTGGGGCAAGGTCCAGATCAACAAGGTCGTGGGCTGGGTCAAGGCTGCTGACGTTGACTTCTCCGGTCTGACCGGCGTGGTGGCCGTGGAAGAGCTGAAGGTCTACAACACCATGGATAAGGCCAGCTCCGTCCAGGTTCTCCGGGTGAACAATAAGACCATCGGCATCTCCGATATCCAGCTGGTTGGCACGACTATGTGGGGCCGCATTGATGTGGCCGGTGTCAACGGCTACATCGACCTGTCCAATGTAAGGCTGAATACCCCCGGCATTACCGAGGGCACCGATCTCACCACCCTGCCCGTCATGGCCAAGGGCAAGATCAACAGCGTCAATGCAACCGTTAACATCAATGGCGAGGTCAAGTCCCTGCCCAAGGGCACCGAGGTCAGCCTGATTGACCTGGATATGACCACCGATGGCAAGGCCTGGTGGAAGGTTGAGCTGGGTGATAAGGACGGCTGGATCGACATGGACTGCCTGACTATGTACTCCGCCGTTGCCACCATCACCGAGTCCAAAGCACTCATCTACAATGACCTGAACCTGATTGAGGCCGATGCCCTCTACACCCTGTACCGGGATGAAAAGGCCACCGTCCAGAGCTTCCACGTCCAGGGCGGCAGACTCTACGGCGAGGTTGCCTACGGGAACACTACCGGCTGGATTCTCCTGTGCGACGAGACCGACAAGAGGTACGTCAGCCTGGTGCCCGGTTCCACCGGTACCATCATCGGCGGCGGTAATGGCGGCGGCTCCACCACCGAGCCCACCACACCCACCACCCCCGCAGCCGAGCCCATCCCCGCTTACATCGTCTGCTCTACTTCCGTCAACGTTCGCAGCGCCGCAGGCGTGGGCAACACCCTGGTTACCACCCTGCCCAACGGCACCAACGTGAAGATTTACGAGAAGACCAACGTCCTGGGTAAGGACTGGGCCCGCATTGACCAGGGCTGGGTCTGCATGGACTATGTGCGGCTGGGAACCCAGGCCACCGTGCCCAATGGCGGCACCAACGGCGGCACTGGTAATGTGACTATCATCACCACCGTGCCCGCCGGTGCCATCGCCGTGGGCTACGCCAACCAGGATATCAATATTCGCTCCGGCTCCGGCCTGGGCTACCCCGAGGTTGGCTCCGTGAAGAAGGGCAACAGCGTCGTCATCTACGAAAACAAGCTGGACGGCGGCATGAGCTGGGGCCGTACCGATAACGGCTGGGTCTGCACCAGCTACCTGACCATCACCGGCATCGGCGTTTCCGGCTCCGGCAACATGGGCACCATCGCCCGCTGCGGCTTCACCGCCAATGTCCGCAACAGCGCCAGCTCCAACGGCGCTCTGATGGCTAAGGTCATGATCTCCTCCCGTGTGGCGGTTCACGAGACTACCACCGTTGGCGCCGAGACCTGGGGCCGCACCGATCTGGGCTGGATCAGCATGGAGTATATCGTGCTGGATTCCGCCGCTGCCCCCATCACTCCCGATGCCGGTGCCTCCGGTGAGACCACCCCCACTGAAACCACTCCCACCGAGACGGTTGACGACAGCGTGGGCTGATCCAATTCCAATAAGCAAGGGCTTGGCCTTCGGGTCAGGCCCTTGTTTTTGTATAACAAAAACCACTCGCTAGGCGAGTGGTTCAAGAAATCCTATGGCGATGAGAAAAACCCTGTTAAGATTAATGACAACCACCGGCGTAGCCGGTGGTTGCGTTTTTCGTCATAGCACGGAGGCAAATTGGAATTTAGCGGGGAGGTCCCGCGGCTATTTCGTTACCAACCTTGGGCTGTAAACCCACAACTCCTGCCTAAGGTTCGTAACAAATTGGCTGCGGGGCCTCCCCGCCAAAATCTTATTTGCAGGGCAATTTGCCGCTGGTGCTGAATGTCAAATTCCGCTCAGACCTTTGCGGTCTTCCGTTCCTTGTTCAGCCGGTCGGCCTTGGTGAGCAGGACAAAACCGATGGCAAACAGCACCACCAGGCATCCCACGCCGATGTTCTGGCCCTTCAGCTCTGCGCCGAAGAAAGGAACCGTCCGGCTGCCCATCAGGTCGGCAATCAGCGCCACCAGTGCCGGGCCCATGGCGTCGGCACCCTTGCCGAAAATATCCATCAGTCCGAAATATTCTCCGCTGCGCTCCGGAGAGATGATCTTGCCCAGGTAGGAACGGCTCAGGGCCTGAATGCCGCCCTGGAACATGCCCACCACCACTGCCAGTGCCCAGAACTGCCAGAGGCTCTGCATGAAAACGGCAAACAGGGCAATCCCGGCATAAGCGATAATGCTGATCTTGATCAGCAGCACCGTATCAAAGCGGGCGGAAAGCCTGCCGAACATAATAGAACAGGGAAACGCCACAAGCTGCGTCACCAGCAGCGCCAGCAGCAGGCCGGTGCTGTCCAGGCCCAGGGTGGCGCCATAGGTGGTGGCCATGCCGATGATGGTATATACACCGTCGATGAAGAAGAAAAACGCCACCAGATACAGGAAAATATGCTTTTCCTTTTTTGCCTCCCGGAAGGTCTTTCCCAGCCGGCGGAAGGAACCCAAAAGGGAGTTGCCGCTGTGCTCCACAAAGGCCCGCTGCCGGTAGGATCTCAGCAGCGGCAGGGTGCACAGGATCCACCAGGCGGAAGTTAAGCAGAAGGCAATCACCATGGCTGTGCCGGTGGTAAGGCCGAAGCCCTGGGCATTGAGCACGATCACCAGGCAAGCCACAAAGGGAATGACGGAGCCGATGTAGCCCAGGGCATACCCCATGCTGGACACATTGTCCATCCGCTCCTCAGTGGTGATCTCCGGCAGCATGGCATCATAGAACACCAGGCTGGAGTTGAAGCCAATCTTCGCCACTACAAAAATCACCAGGAACGACAGCCAGGACCAGGCCGCGCCCAGCGCCGCGCAGCCAAGAGCGCCCAGCGCCATACACACGATAAACAGCGGCTTTTTATAGCCCCGGTGATCGGCCAGGGCACCGCAGATGGGGCCGATCAGAGCCACCACAATGGTGGCAATGGAAAGGCCATAGCCCCAATAGGAAAAGCGCTGATCCTCAGTCAGTCCGGCAGCGGAGGTCAGTGAGCCAAAGTAGATGGGAACAATGGCAGTGACCAGCAGGATGAAAGCGGAGTTGCCAATGTCATAGAGCACCCAGTGCAATTCCTGCAGGGTTAGGTTCAGCATTTTCAGTAGTTTTTTCATTTTTCTCTCTCCTAATGTCTCACCCAAACGTCGGGGCAAATTCCGCTCCCAGGGGATCCCCGTTTTCCAGGCAGCGGCTGAGCTGGGATGCCATGACGGCATACCGGGCCAGCGCTTCGTCATAAAGCTGCTCCAGAGGGCCAATCAGCTGGGCGCAGCGGTGATTGGGCCGGGTATACATCACCATCTGGGACGCATATTCCCCTCCCAGCCGAAACATGGCTTGCAGCAGCTTCCGGTTTTTCATGGTCAGGGCCCGGCAGACAAGGGACATGATGCCAACCCCTTGCCGGACGGTGTAAGCCGTGGCCGGGGGATAGAAGCTGGAAACCGTGACGCATTCGCCCCAGGTCAGCCGGGTTTTCCGGCCCAGATTCTGCCGGTGGGCGGGAACTTTGCCGTCCTTGGTGAGAAGATGCCGGTCGAACTCCGTTTCCAGCTCGGTGTGACCCACGCTCCCCTCGGCGCTTGTCTGGCAGATCAGCGGATGGCAGGCAGAATCCAGGGCATAGTGGCACAGCACACCGTAAAGGTAGGCCTGTCCGCCCTCCGAGGGAGTCTGGCGCAAATGGGCCGCTGCCGTTTCAAAAAAGTCCTTGCCGGTCATTTTGTGAAACTGGCTTCCCAGAGCGCCCATTTTTGTTTTGAACAGGGGCTGGTAAAAAAAGAAAAAATCCGGCCCGTAGCAACCCACATCATAAAGCCGGCGAAACCGCTGAACCGTCATCCGAAGATGCTCCGGCAGCATCCGGGCAGCCTGATCGCCAAAACGGGAGTGGGCATAAATCGAGGGCAAGTGATCACCTCCAGTGGTATTGCGCGCCCATTTCGCCGTGAGACCCCTCCATCCGAGGGAGCGCCGGACGCTTTTTTATTCTACAACAGTTTTTTTCATTTGAACAGAGGGAAAACGAAAGTTTTTTATTCATTGCATTGGTTTTGGAATGATGGTATAATAAACGGCGCGAATGGATTTTCGGTCACAAATCAATCATTTGGCGGGAGGCCCGCAGCCAATTCGTTACGAACCTCGGGCAGTCAACCCACAACTCCTGGGCCCCTCGACCAGTACTGCCACGGTAAATAAGAATTTGACGGGAGGCCCGCAGCCAATTCGTTACGAACCTCGGGCAGTCAACCCACAACTCCTGGGCCCCTCGACCGGTACTGCCACGGTAAATAAGAATTTGACGGGAGGCCTGCAGCCAATTTTTCTCAGAGAAAGGACACAACGATGGCCACAAAAAAGCTTTACTACGAAGATTCCCACCTGGGCCGGTTTTCCGCCCGGGTGATTTCCTGCGTCCAAACGGACAAGGGCTTTGAGATCATTCTGGACGCCACGGCTTTCTACCCCGAAGGAGGCGGCCAGGCGGCGGACACCGGCATTCTCGGCGGCGCTTCGGTGCTGGATACCCGGGAACGAGGGGAGGAGATCATCCACCTGTGCGACCGGGCGCTGGAGCCGGGCAGCCAGGTGGAGGGACAGATCGACTGGGAGCCCCGGTTTCAAAGAATGCAGCAGCACTCCGGGGAGCACATTGTCTCCGGCATTCTCCATCGGCGCTATGGCTGCAGCAACACCGGCTTTCACATGGGTCAGGAGCGCACGGTGATCGATTTTGACGGAGTGATCCCAGCCCAGGCCCTGCCGGAGATCGAGGCAGAGGCCAACCGGGCGGTATGGGCAAATCTGCCGGTAACATGCTGGTATCCCACACCGGAGGAGCTGCCCTCCGTGAATTACCGCAGCAAAAGAGCGCTGCCCTGGCCGGTGCGGATCGTGGAATTTCCGGGATATGACTGCTGCGCCTGCTGCGGCACCCATGTGAAAAGCACCGGGGAAATCGGCATCATCAAGCTCTATTCCGCCGTGCCTTTCCGGGGCGGCACAAGGATCGAAATGGCCTGCGGCAAGCTGGCGCTTTCTTATCTGAACCGGGTTTTGGAATCAAGCACCCAGGCCGGACATGTGTTTTCCGTCCCGCCGGAGGAGGTGGGCACTGCCGCCGAAGCTTTCTCTGAACAGCTGGCCGCCCTGAAAGCCCGCATCGTGGAATTGCAGCGGCGCAATTTCGCCGCCATCGCCAGGGAATACGAAAACGCCGGAAATGTGCTCCGATTTGAGGAGGGCCTGGACAGCACCGGTCTGCGGGAGCTGTGTGACACCATTGTCCAGAGCTGCGGCGGCAGGGCGGCGGTATTCTCCGGCGAGGACGGCCAGGGCTACGGCTACTGTCTGGCAGCCCGCCAGGAAGATCTGCGCGGCCTTGGCAAGGAGCTGACCGCAAAGCTGAATGGCCGTGGCGGAGGAAAGCCCAATTTTCAGCAGGGCAGGATCAATGCCGCCCGTGCGGAAATCGAAGCGTTTTTCGCCGGAAGATGATATTCCAAAGAAAAGTTCACAATTTCACCTATATTTTTCTTGCGGTCTGTGCTATAATTTCTTAGACTGGTTCGTTATGCCATGAATACATCTGTTGGTAAAGGAGACCGAAATGAGTCTTATTACGAAAATATTCGGGACCCGCTCCCAGCGGGAAATCAAGAAGCTCCAGCCCATTGTGGACAAGATCCTTGGGCTGGAGGAAGCCTACAAGCAGCTGCGGGAGGAGGAGCTGAAGGACAAAACCCGCCAGTTCAAGCAGCGGCTGGAGGCAGGTGAAACCCTGGACGACATTCTGCCCGAGGCCTTCGCTGCCATCCGGGAGGCTGCCGACCGGGTGCTGGGTATGCGGCCCTATCCCGTTCAGCTCATCGGCGGCATCGTGCTCCATCAGGGCCGGATCGCCGAGATGAAAACCGGCGAGGGCAAGACCCTGGTGGCCATTCTCCCTTGCTACCTGAATGCGCTGACCGGCCGGGGCGTCCATGTGGTCACGGTGAACGAATACCTGGCCAAGCGGGACTCCGAGTGGATGGGCAAGGTGTACCGCTATATGGGCCTCACCGTCGGCCTGGTGATTCCCGGCATGACTCCGCCCCAGAGAAGAGAGGCCTACGCTGCCGACATTACCTACTGCACCAACAACGAGCTGGGCTTTGACTACCTGCGGGACAACATGGCCATCTACAAGCAGGAGCTGGTGCAGCGGGGCCACGCTTTCGCCATTGTGGACGAGGTGGACTCCATCCTCATCGACGAGGCCAGAACCCCTCTGATCATCTCCGGCAAGGGGGAGGATTCCTCCAAGCTCTACGAAATGGCGGATCATTTTGTCTCCACCCTCCACAAAAAGGTCTTTGCCAAAACCGAGGACAAGGAGGATCACGACACCTACGACTGCGACTACTATGTGGATGAAAAGTCCCGCACCGTGGGTCTGACCTCCCAGGGCGTTGAAAAGGCGGAGAAATACTTCGGCGTGGAAAATCTGGCGGATTCCGAAAACGCCACCCTCTCCCACCACATCAACCAGGCCATGAAGGCCCGGGGGCTGATGAAAAAGGACATCGACTATGTGGTGAAGGACGGGGAAATCATCATTGTGGATGAATTCACCGGCCGGCTGATGTACGGGCGGCGCTACAACGAGGGCCTCCACCAGGCCATCGAGGCCAAGGAAGGCGTGGTGGTTGCAGGAGAGAGCAAGACCCTGGCCACCATCACTTTCCAGAATTTCTTCCGGCTTTACGATAAGCTCTCCGGCATGACCGGCACCGCCCTGACCGAGGAGCAGGAATTTGAATCCATCTACAAGCTGGATGTGGTGGAGATCCCCACCAACCGTCCCGTAGCCAGGATCGACCACCCGGATGTGGTTTACAAAACCGAGGCGGGCAAATTCCGGGCCATCATCAATCAGGTGAAGCAGTGCCACGAAAAGGGCCAGCCCGTGCTGGTGGGCACCATCTCCATTGAAAAGAGCGAAATTCTCAGCAAGCTGCTAAAGCGGGAGGGCATCCCCCACAACGTGCTCAACGCCAAGTATCATGAGCTGGAAGCCCAAATCGTGGCCCAGGCCGGTAAATTCGGGGCCGTTACCATCGCCACCAACATGGCGGGCCGCGGCACCGACATCATGCTGGGCGGCAATGCGGAATTTCTGGCCAAGAACGAGCTTCGCAAGCAGGGCGTGGAGGATGCGCTTCTTGCCGAGGCGGATTCCTATGCCGAAACCTCCAACCAGGAGATCCTGGACATCCGTACCCGTTACGCAGAGCTTCTGAAAACATACAAGGAAGAGATCGCCGACGAGGCCGAAAAGGTTCGCCAGGCAGGAGGCCTCTTCATCATCGGCACCGAGCGCCATGAGTCCCGCCGGATCGACAACCAGCTCCGTGGCCGTTCCGGACGGCAGGGCGACCCTGGTGAAAGCCGGTTCTACCTGAGCATGCAGGACGATTTGATGCGCCTGTTCTCCACGGACCGGGTGATGGGCATGATGGACACGCTCGGATTGGACGAGGACACCCCCATCGATGCGAAAATCCTCTCCGGTGCCGTGGAAAACGCCCAGAAGACCGTGGAAAGCCGGAACTTCCAAACCAGAAAGCATGTGCTGGAATACGATGACGTGATGAACGTCCAGCGTGAGGTCATCTACGCCCAGCGTCAAAAGGTGCTGGACGGCGAGGATCTGCAGGAGAACATTCTCTCCATGCTGGAAAATGTGGTGAGCACCACCGTTTCCTCGGTGCTGGCCCAGTTCGGTGGAAGGGTGACCGACGAAAGCCTTCCCCTGCTGGCCGCCCAGTTCGATGGCATCTTCTGGGCCAAGGGCACCCTGGAGGCCCACCGCAGCGAGCTTCTGGAAAAAGACGCCCAGCAGGCTGCGGAAATTCTTCACCAGCTGGCCCTGAACACCTACCAGGCCAAGGAAGCCGCTTACGGCGAGAAGCTGATGCGGGAGCTGGAGCGGGTGGTGATGCTCCGGGTGGTGGACGAATACTGGATGGACAACATCGACGCCATGGACGACCTGAAGCAGGGCATCGGTCTGCGGGCCTACGGGCAGCACGACCCGGTGATTGCCTATAAGGAAGAGGGCTA
>JAXECZ010000109.1:0-26179 GCA_034104845.1 Faecousia sp.
AAGTCCACCATGTGCAACGTGGGCGTCACCAACATTCCCGACCTCCAGCGGGATGCCAAGCTGACTTTGGTTTCCTCTGTTTCCATTGTGGAGGGCGGCTACCATGATGTGACCCTGCGCTCCACCTCTCCTGTGAAATAAAAAACAAGACCTTATGCGGCATCAATGTGCGGCATAAGGTCTTTTGTTTCTATAGTTGTAAACTTTTTGTGCTCCCGTTGAAAAATAAGGTAAAAATGCTATAATAACTGAGAAACGCCAGAAAGGGTGAAAAATGCCTTGAAAACCTCCTTTGGCCGAATCTTTTATACCGCAGCACTGATTTTGCTGCTGGCACTGACCATGCTGGGCACCTCCTTTCAGCAGCTGGTGAAAAACTATCTCACGGATACCACCTTCAATAGGCTGGATAAGAATGCCCAGATCATTTCTCATTTGGCCTCCTCCTATGCGGCAGGGGAGAAAACCTCCAGCCAGGAGTTTCTGCTGAATCTGGACGTGGCAGCCAATCTCTCCAATACGGATATTATCATCTGCAATTCCCAGGGCAAGGTGATCCTCTGCTCCGATTCTCCCTTTGGCTGCAAGCACCTGAAGCTCCAGGTGAACAGCGAATACATGGATAAGGTGATCTCCTCCGGTTCTGACCGGGGCACCGGAATGATTCGGGGACTCTACGACGATTCCCGATTCTTCATTGCCCTGCCCATCTCCGATGAACTGCAGGAGGATGTATTGGGAATCGTGATCGTGTCCGTGTCCACTGAGGATACCAATGCGGTGCTGAAACAGCTATCCTCTTTGTATATGAACACTGCCATGGTGGTGGTGCTGGTTTCCATTCTGGCGGTGCTGGCCTACGCGGGCCGGTCCAGCCGTCCCCTGCGGGAGATGGCCAAGGTTGCCAACGACTTTGGCCACGGTGATCTGGAAGCCCGGGTACGGGTGGAGGATTCCTACAGCGAAGAGGTGCGGGACCTGGCGGTGGCTTTCAACAACATGGCCTCCTCCCTGCAAAAAAGCGAATATCAGCGGCAGGAATTTGTGGCCAATGTGTCCCATGAGCTGAAAACCCCCATGACCACCATCTCCGGCTATGTGGATGGCATTCTGGACGGCACCATCCCTCCGGAACGCCACCGGCATTATCTGCAGATCGTATCCGACGAAACCAAGCGGCTCAGCCGTCTGGTGCGGAGTATGCTGGATATCTCCCAGCTCCAGGATCAAAAGGGTATGCCTGAAGAGAAGAAAGTGAACTTCGACATGGAGGAATGCGCCGGACTGGCCCTGGTGAATTTTGAAAAGAAAATCAACGACAAGGGAATCAATGTGGAGGTGGACATGCCGGAGCACCCGGTTTACACCTTTGCCAATCAGGACGCCATTACCCAGGTGGTTTATAATCTGGTGGACAATGCGGTGAAATTCTGTCCCCAGGGCGGCACGCTTGGGTTAACCATCAAGGAGGGGGGCAACAAGGTCTACGTCTCCGTGTCCAACGACGGGGAGACCATCCCGCCGGAGGAGCTGCCCCTGGTGTTCGATCGATTCCACAAGCTGGATAAGAGCCGCTCCAAAAATCGGGACGGCTGGGGCCTGGGACTGTACATTGTGAAAACCATTGTTTGCAGCCACGGAGAAAACATCAGCGTCACCAGCCGGGATGGCAAAACCGAATTCACCTTTACCATGCCATTGGTCAATTGAACTTATTACTATAGAGGTAATCATGATGTCTAAATACGAAGAACCCTCCCCCTGGGATGACGGGGAATACGGCACCGGCCGTACACAGCCGCCCAAAAGCCACAGCGGTGTTATAGCCATTTTGCTGATTGTTGTGATTTTTCTCACGGGAACGGTGACGCTGCTGGGCTTTATGAATATCCGCATGTTCCAGCAGCTGAGCCAGCGGGAGACAGGGCAGAATGTGGATATTTGCTTTGACCCCAATCAGAATACGGAGGTGGTCACTCAGCCCAATACCAGCGGTCTGGTGCAGATCGACACCAATCAGCAGGCTGCCGCTGCAGTGGAGCTTCCGCCCCTGGCCACCCAGACTGACGGACTGACCCTCCAGGAAATTTATATCAAATGCATCCCCTCGGTGGTTTCCATCACTGCGGAATCCCGCAGCGGCAGCTCCAGCGGCACCGGCGTGATCCTCACGGAGGATGGCTATATTGTCACCAATTGCCATGTGATTGAAAAAGGAGAGCGGATCACCGCCCAACTCACCGATGACCGGATTTGCGATGCCCAGCTGGTGGGAATGGACAAAACCAGCGACCTGGCGGTGCTGCGAATCAGCGCCGAGGGGCTGACCAGCGCGGAATTCGGGGATTCGGATATCCTGCGGGTGGGGGACAGTGTGGTTGCCATCGGGGATCCCCTGGGAGTGGAATACCGGGGCACCATGACCGACGGCATTGTGTCCGCCATCAACCGAAATGTGAACGTGAACGGTCGAACCATGAATCTGATTCAAACCAACGCGGCTCTGAACTCCGGCAACTCCGGCGGGCCCCTGATCAACAGCTGCGGACAGGTGGTGGGCATCAACACCATCAAGATCGGTGCCTTTTCTGACAGCGCAGGCGTGGAGGGCCTGGGCTTTGCCATCCCCAGCACCACAGTGCGGGACATTGCGGAGCAGATCATCACCCAGGGCTATGTGTCCGGGCGGCCCTGGCTTGGCATCACCGGTGAGAGCATTTCCCTGTTTTATCAGCGCTACTACCGGCTGCCCTCCGGCATGTATATTTCCTCCGTGGCCTCTAACAGCAATGCCGCCCGGGCGGGAATCGCCGAGGGGGATGTGCTCATCAGCGTGGACGGCACCAAAATCTATTCCCAGTCGGATCTGGAAACCCTGCTCTACCACTATAGCGCCGGGGATACCGTGACCATCGTCATCTATCGGGGCGGCTACACCATGCAGGCGGATATCGTACTGGAAGAAGCCGGCTCCGCAAATTCATAATTTCAAAAAGGAAGTCTTGTCATGGAACCCATTTATGTTCAAAATATTACCGTTGAGGATGCCTATGTGGACTGCTTTGGCCGGATGAGACCCTCAATGATGCTGTACCTTGCTCAGGAGATGGGCGGCCGGCACAGTGCTCTCATGTCGTTGGACTACGACACGCTGGCCAGCCGGCGGCTCTTTTGGGCGGTGATCCGGCACCGGGTCCAGGTGACCAGGGTGCCCACCCTGGGAGAGACTCTCCGGGTGGAGACCTGGCCCCTGCCCACCACCCGGTCGGCCTTCCCCAGAAATGTGGTGGCCTACGATGCTAAGGGTAACGAGGTGTTCCGCTGCATTACCTTGTGGGTGCTCATGGATTTGGACACCCGGAAGATGATTCTCCCCGGAAAAAGCGGCATTGTGGTGGCCGGTACTCTCCGGGGCAATGAGCTCCCCGCCCCTGGAGGACTGATTCCCAAGCCTCTGGGCGCGGGCAAGCTGCGAACTGTCAGCTTCACCGATCTGGATCGGAACGGACATATGAACAATACCAAATGCATGGACTGGATTGCGGATCTGCTGCCCAGCCAGTTCCACAAAAGCCATACGGTGACGGATTTCACCGTCTGCTATCTGGCAGAGGCCAGGGAGCAGCAGGAGCTGCGGCTGAACTGGGACATGTCCGACGGCTGCATCCTCCAGGTGGATGCCTCCACCGGCGCCGGAGAGGATGCCCATCGGGTGTTCTCTGCCAAGCTGTTCTTCGACAACAGCGATGTTCTGTAAACAAAAACGATTCCCCACAGCTTTCAAAGGCTGTGGGGAAAAATTTTCTACCGGATAGGTTGTGGATAACTCTGTGGAAAATGTGGATAACTATGTGTATAGAGTGGATAACTCTGGATGAAACAAAGTTATGTTAACAATTGATACCGGATACCCATCAGCAGAAGCGAATCACATTCCAGCTCAGGGCGGGAATCCGGATGCTGGCTTTGCCCTTTTCCACGCTGCCGCCGGGACCGGCCACGGGGCTGACGTTGTTGGGATGCTCCTCGGTGTTGGTGGCCTTTACATCGTCGTGGTGGAGGACAATGTGCTCCTTGATGGAGAGCTGGCCAAAGGAGCTCAGGTCGATTTCCAGCTGGAAGTCCTCCTCCATGTCCCGGTTGACACAGAACACACTGACGCTGCCGTCGTCCTCCAGGGTGGCCACGGCGTCGATGTAGGGCACCTGGTCGTGATCCTGGCAGGCGTAGCTGGGACAGCTCACCAGGGTCTTCAGGGCAGTGCCCCGGCCGAAGTGGGCAGCGTGCATAAAGGGGAAGAAGATGGTCTGAGCCCAGCAGCCACCGCCGTTTCTCGTCATGATGGGGGCAATGACGTTCACCAGCTGGGCCAGGCAGGCAATTTTCACCCGGTCGGCGTTGCGGAGCAGGGTGATGAGCATGGAGCCCACCAGCAGGGCATCCTCAAAATTGTAGATATCCTCCAGCAGCGGCAGGGCCCGGTTCCACTTGCCCTGTTTCCAAATTTCCTCGTCCTGCTGGCGGGAATGGTACCACACGTTCCACTCGTCAAAGGACAGGTTGACGGTGTGCTTTGAGTGCTTCTTTCCTTTCACACTGTCGCAGATGGACACCACGGTTTTGATAAAATCGTCCATGTCCAGGGTGCTGGCCAGGAAGTTGGGGGTGTCGCCGGTGGGGTTGCCGTAGTAGCGATGGAGGGACACATAGTCGATGTTCTCGTAGCATTCATTCAGCATTTCCAGTTCCCAGTCGCCAAAGGTGGGCATTTGGGAGCCGGAGGAGCCGCAGGCCACAGTTTCGATGGTGGGATCCACCCACTTCATCAGCTTGGCGGCCTCGTTGGCAACTCTGCCGTATTCCTTGGCGGTGCGGCTGCAGATCTGCCAGGGGCCGTCCATCTCGTTGCCCAGGCACCAGAGCTTGATGCCCAGGGGCTCTTTTTTTCCGTTGGCGATCCGCAGGTCGGAGAATTTGCTGCCGCCGGGATGGTTGGCGTACTCCACGATATCCCTGGCGTTTTCCGGCCCCCGGGTGCCCAGATTGATGGCGTACATCACCTCGCTGCCGGCTGCGGCGCACCAGTCGGCAAATTCGTGGAGGCCCACCTCGTTGGTCTCGGTGGTGAACCAGGCCAGATCCAGCCGCTTGGGCCGCTGCTCCCGGGGGCCCACACTGTCCTCCCAGTTGAAGCCGGAGACGAAATTGCCGCCGGGGTAGCGTACCAGGGGCACCCCCAGCTTTTTGACCATCTGGATCACGTCCTTGCGGAAGCCCTGCTCATCCGCCTCCGGGTGGCCAGGCTCATAGATGCCGCCGTAAACCGCCCGGCCCAGGTGCTCGATGAAGGAGCCATAGAGACGCTTGTCCACCTTGCCGATGATGAAATCCTTATGAAGAATCATGCTTGCCTTTTTCATGGGAAGCCTCCTCGTATTTTATATCTTTTTTAAATTCCAATATATCTTATATACTAATGCCTCCACATATATAAGTCAAGCTTGAAAAATGGAAAATGTATGCTATAATAGGGGCGCTGTGCTCCCGGGACGGAGCCGCGCTGTATTCTGCGGAAACGGCAGCGGCAAAAACGGCTTGGGTTCTGCGGCAAATAAAAAATGCGTCGTATCTTCCGAAAGAACGACAGCAGGAGGAATTGAATATGAAAAAACAAGGCATCAACGTCCACAGCCTGACACAGCTGGCACTTTTGGTTGCGCTGGAGCTGGTCATGGCCAACACGCCGCTGGGTATGCTCCCCATCGGGCCCATCAACGCAAGCCTTTTGACCATTCCTGTGGCCATTGGCGCGATGCTCCTGGGGCCCGCCGCCGGAGCGCTGCTGGGTGCGCTTTTCGGAGCCACCAGCTTCCTCAACGCCGTCCAGGGAAAAAGTGCCCTGGGCATTGCGCTGATGAACGTCAGCCCTGTGGGGTACTTTGTTCAGGCGGTCATCGGACGGATCCTGTGCGGCCTGTGCTGTGGGCTGATTTATCTTGGTGTGAAGAAGCTGCTGCCCAAAAACAAAAAGCTTTGCTGCGGCATCGGCGCTCTGGCTGCCCCGCTGCTGAACACCTTCTTCTACATGGGCTTCATGATGCTGCTGTTTTATAATACGGAGTTTATCCAGAGCAAGGCTGCCGCGCTGGGCGCCGGGAATCCCATCACGCTGATCATTGCCATGGTAGGCGCTCAGGGTCTGGGTGAGGCTGTGATCTGCTGCGTCATCGCCACCGCTGTCACCGTCCCGCTGCTGCATTTTCTGGATAAGAAAAGCTAAATAAGCATATAAGGAGTGCCTGAGTAACTATAACTCAGCGCACTCCTTTTTGCTGATTGGCTGACTTGACCTGTTGCCAAATTGAAAATTGGCGGCATGTTGAATGAGCCGTCTTCCAGCGTGTGCATAGGGATTATGAAACAACACGCAAGGATATCTTGTATCTTGGCCGACAATACGCCCCTTTTGTACAACAGGGTCACAGGCTCCTGCGGCGCATGATTTCATCCAGCAGCCTTCCGGCTACCGCATCCTTGCCCATGAGGGGCAGCTCTGTGACCGTATCTTTGGTGATCAGGGTGACTACGTTGGTCTCCACTCCAAAGCCGGCACCTTGGGTTTTCAGGTTGTTAGCCACGATCATATCCAGCTTCTTTTTGGTGAGCTTCTTCCGGCTGTTTTCCAGCATATTCTCCGTCTCCATGGAGAAGCCGCAGACGAACAGTCCCTGGTGCCGGTTTTGGCTGACCCAGGCCAGAATATCCGCCGTGCGCTCCAGGGGGATGGACAGCTCCCCATCCTTTTTTTTCAGTTTTTCATCCGCTACGCTGGATGGCCGGTAGTCGGCCACGGCGGCGGCCTTGATGAGAATGTCCGTTTCCGGCAGGGTTTTCTGCACTGCCTCCAGCATGTCCTGGGCGGTGATGACCGGAACCAGCTTCACCCCCTCCACCGGCTTTAAGGCTACCGGGCCGGAAATCAGGGTGACCTGCGCCCCTCTCAGCATGGCCTCCCGGGCAATGGCATAGCCCATTTTTCCCGAGGAATGGTTGGTGAGGAACCGTACCGGATCCAGGCTCTCCTGTGTGGGCCCGGCGGTTACGGTGACACGAACGCCCAACAGATCCTTTTCCCTGGCCAGCTCCCGGAGGACGGCATCCACCAGAATATCCGGCTCCGGCAGCTTCCCGCTTCCCACATCCTTGCAGGCCAGCAGCCCAACAGCGGGCTGGATGATTCCAAAGCCGTAGTGCTCCAGTCGTTTCAGATTGTCCTGGGTGATGGGATTTTCCAGCATGGCGGTGTTCATGGCCGGGGCCACCAGTTTCCTGCATTTTGCGGCCAGTACCGTGGTGGTGAGCATGTCGTCCGCTTGACCGTGGGCGAGCTTGGCGATCACGTTGGCAGTGGCAGGGGCAATGAGTATCAAATCCGCCGCCTTGGCCAGGGAGATGTGGGCCACGTCGTACTGGAAATTCCGGTCGAAGGTGTCCACAATGCACCGGTTGTTGGTCAGCGTTTCAAAGGTCAGGGGAGTGATGAACTGGGTGGCGTTTTTCGTCATGATCACATGAACATCCGCCCCGGTCTTTCTCAGGCTGCTGGCTACATTGGCCATTTTGTAGGCGGCAATGCCCCCGGTGATGCCCAGAACCACCGTTTTTCCGGTTAATTTCTCCATAAAAAACCACACCTGATTTCCGCGGCACTGCAGCGCCGCCGATTATTTCCGGATAACAATTTACCGATATGACCCGAAAAATCCATCCGTATTTTAGAAAGTATACCAAAATTATTCCCGTTTGGCAACCGATTTCAGAAAAGTATTTGCCAAATCGGTGCACCGGGGGTTATAATAGCGCCAGATTGAAAAAAAGCAGGGATTCCTATGATTATTGTCATTGACATCGGCAACAGCACGGCGGTGCTGGCCGGGATAGAGCAGGACCGGATCCTCTTCACCGGGGAGGTGGAGACCAACCGTAGCTACGGCGTTGCGGAATACACCCGGCTGCTGCGGCCCATTTTGCAGGGCAGACAGTGCCAGGGTGCCATTCTTTCCAGCGTGGTGCCTCAGATCACCCAGGCCGTTTGTCAGGCCGCAGGGGATATCCTGGGGAAAGTGCCCATGGTAGTAGGGCCGGAGACCAAAACCGGACTGACGGTGGATGTGCCGGAGCCGAACAAGGTGGGCCGGGATCGGTTGGTGGATGCGGCCTGGGCAGCGGAGCATTTTCCTCTTCCGGCCGTCACTGCGGATCTGGGCACGGCAACCACCTTGAATCTGGTTCTGCCTGGGAAGATCTTTGCCGGGGGCATCATCTGTGCCGGGTTGCAGACCTGCCTGAATGCCCTCCACCAGCGCACTGCCCAGCTGCCCCAACTGGAACTGGAAATCCCGGAGCGGATCGTGGGTAAGAACACGGCGGAGTGTATGCTCTCTGGAGCTGTTGCAGGCACCGCTGCCATGATCGACGGCCTGGTTGATTCCATCGAGGAGGAGCTGGGTACTCCGGTGACCCTGCTGCTCACCGGCGGCGGCGGGAAATATGTCACCCAGCTAATGCGCCATGAGCACTTTTTTGACCCGGACATGACCCGCAAGGGACTGGCTTTGCTCTATCAATTGAATCAGAAATAAGAAAAGGGGACTGAAAAAGCCCCCTTTTTGTATTCAGATTTCCGTTCTCTTTTTGCCGTGGAAAAACAGGGCCAGCATGCCCGGGCCCACATGAGCGCCGGTGAAGGGCTCGTGAGGGGCGATGATCAGCTCCTTGGGTGCGGCTGCCTCCCGAATCAGCTCCGCCAGACGCAGGGCCTCTTCCTCGCAATCGCCATGGGAGATGGCCACCCGTTGATTCTCTGGGTCGATGACGGAATTCTTGTATTCCCCCACAATGGCCGCCAGGGCTTTTTTCCGGCCCCGCTGCTTGCTCCGGGCGGTGATATGTCCGGTGGCGTCCCCCCAGAGCACCGGCTTGATATTCAGCACGGTGCCGATCATGGCGGTAGCGCCGGATACCCGTCCGGTTCGTTTCAGGAAGTTCAAATCATCTACGGTGAAAAACTGAAGCATCCGGTGGGCGTCCTCGTCCAGAAAATCCGCAGCTTCGGCGGCAGTCTTGCCTTCGACACGAAGATCCGCTGCCTTGCAGGCCATGAGGCCGGTACCGAAGCCCGCTCCCAGGGAATCAATTACCCGGATGGTGCGCTCCGGAAATTCCTCATGCAGCTCCTCTGCCGCGATTTTTCCCGCCTGGCAGGTACCGCTGATGCCGCTGGACATGGAGAAATACAGCACATCCCGTCCCTGCTCCAGCTCCGGACGGAAAGAATCCAAAAAGAGCTGGGTGTTCAGCAGGCTGGTCTGAACCTTGCCCCCCTGGCGGAGCATTTCATAATATTCATGGGCGTTGAAGCTGGACAGATTCCCGTTGTAGGTGCTGGGCTTTCCGCCGATGGTATAGCTGCAGGGCAGAATGCGGATGTCCAGCTGCTGGAGCACGGAGCCTGGCAGATTGGAGCTGCCATCCACAAAAATAGAATAGGACATATTTCTTTCTCCTTTCGGATTTGCAGGTTAAGCGACAGATACCCGTTTTTTATCTTCTGCTACCATTATAAAGGCTCCGGGTTAAATTGTAAACCGAAACGTGCCATTCCCTGAGGAATGGCACGAATTGTATAGGAGTGGGAACGGAAATTCTACCGATGGTTGAACTCTACTGATGGTAGAATCAGGCTTGGGGTGTCTTAGGCTTCCGGTGACGGTAGTGATTGGGCCGGCGGCGGGGCTTTTTCGCCTCACCATCCTCTGTGGGAGCGGCCTCCGCCTGCTCGGGATTGGGCTGGCTGGGCGGATTCTTTTTCGGCGGACGAGGGGGGCGAGCCTCCTTGGGCTGCTCCGGGTTCTCCTGCTTTTCCGGCTTCTCGCTCCGGGGCTGTTCCTGCCTCCGCCGCTGGTCACGGCGCTGCTGGTTCTGCCGCGGCTCCTGACTGGGGGCCTCGGGATTCTGCTCCATGACCTCGGCTGCCTGCTCCGGATTTTCCCGATTTTCTCCGCGGCCACGGCGGCGGCGGGAACGGGAGGGCCGCTGCTCTGCCTCCGGCTGGGGCTCCTGCGTCACGGCTTCCTCCACAACAGCCTCCGTGCGATAGCGGAAGCGGATGGGCTCCAGCACCGGTGCTTCCTGCTCCCTGGGCTTCTCCGGCCGTTTGCCGCTGCCGGAGATGGGTGCCAGATCCGCAGGGATGGGAGGATCGTTCTTCTTTGCCTTTCCATTACGGAGGATGGCGATGTCCTCGTTGGAGAATACATGGACGGTATCCGGATCGTTTTCCATCTGTACCTTTACCCGCTGCCGGAGAATCTCTGATTCCACCACGGTGCCCCGGCCCTCGGGGGTGTCCACAAAGGAATCCACCTTGGGGCTGGAACGAATCAGGCTCTCATAGGTATCCTGCTCGTATTTCAGGCAGCACATCAGCCTGCCGCAGGTGCCGGAAATCTTGGTGGGGTTCAGACTCAAATTCTGGGTCTTAGCCATTTTGATGGACACGGGCTGGAAATCGTCCAGGAAGCTGGCGCAGCAGAAGGGCCGCCCGCAGATGCCCAGACCGCCAACCATTTTGGCCTTGTCCCGGACGCCGATCTGCCGCAGCTCGATCCTGGTGTGGAACACGCCGGCCAGATCCTTGACCAGCTCCCGAAAATCTACCCGCTCGTCAGCGGTAAAGTAGAAGAGGATCTTGCTGCCGTCGAAGGCACATTCGGCGGAGACCAGCTGCATGTCCAAACCGTGATTCTGGATTTTCTGCATGCAGATTCCAAAGGCCCGCCGCTCCCGGCTGCGGTTTTCGGCGTTCACCTTTTCGTCCTGCTCCGTGGCCCGGCGGAGAATTTTCCGCAGGGGAGCCACCACCTCCTTGATGGAGACGGTGTGGTTGCCGGCGGCACAGATGCCGAATTCCGGCCCTCGGGCGGTGTCCATGATCACATGATCTCCGGGGACAAAAACCGCCCCGGCGGGGTCAAAAAAATACACTTTCTGTCCGGGACGGAACTGGATGTCCACGATCTCCACGGTTTCCTGCTGGACAGGGTTGAGAAGTTCTTCCATTGCTTTGCTCCTTATCGGTAAGTGCCATCAGGTGCACTGAATTGATATTGTTTGAAGCTCCCACTCCAAATATCCGCAGACGGCGGCAGGGGAGACGTTGCTCTGGGTATAGCTTATGGCCTTTTGCAGATGACCGATGACCCGGCTCAGCTCCATGCTGGTGCGCTGTGCGGCCAGCTGCCGGGCGTGGGGGGAGACGGTTTCTATGCCGCTGCGGCAAAAGAGG
Organism: Faecousia sp.; assembly: GCA_034104845.1. Classification (GTDB taxonomy): domain Bacteria; phylum Bacillota; class Clostridia; order Oscillospirales; family Oscillospiraceae; genus Faecousia. The sequence goes on from JAXECZ010000109.1 coordinate 11,348, forward strand.
GCATTTTCCGTCAGCTCCAGCCATTCCCCCAGGGTGTCGGCCAAAGCGTCCCGCTTCCATTTTTCCATGGGCACCAGGGTCTGCAGCAGGGTAAACACATCCCTTTCCCCCAGGGCCTGTAAGAATCCCTGGGTTTGGGGGCTGATCTGCTCTCCCTCCTCCAAAAGCTGCCTGGCCTGGCCCAAAAAGCCGCCGCTGCGGGAAATGGCTGCCATCAAATCCGCCTGCTGTGCCTGGGGAAAGTCCTGCTTCAATTGTCCCAGCAGAGTATCCTCCGGCAGGGGAAGCAGCTTCAGCTCCCGGCATCGGGACCGAACCGTGGGCAGCAATTTGTTTGGATTGTCCGTCAGCAGAAGGAATACCCCGTAGGATGGCGGCTCCTCCAATACCTTCAGAAGCGCGTTCTGTCCCGGCAGACCCATGTCCTGCGCCCGGGGGAAAAGATAGATTTTTCGATCCGCTTCGTTGGGCTGGATATACATGTCCGCCCTGGCTTGACGAATCAGATCCACAGGGACGGTTTTTTTCTCCGGGTCGTCCACAGTGATGAAATCCGGATGGTTTCCGGATAGCACTTTCCGGCAGCTGGGGCAGCTCATGCAGGGCTTCTGGGTCCCCCGGCAGAGGATCGCCGCAGCCAGCAGTCTGGCCAGAGTTCGTTTCCCGGAGCCCGCCGGACCGGAAATCAGATAAAAATGGGAAATATGCCCCACGGAAATGCTTTGGGACAGATTCTTTTTCAGTTGTTCGTTGCCCAAAAGGGTTTCAAAAAACATGGCTTTTCCTCGAATATTGATGGCAAGGGGATATCCTCCGATCCAGTGGCTCGGGACAAAATCTTATCCGCAAAAAGAATACCGGGCGGGTAATGGGGGTAACGAATACCGCCAAACCCTGTGCCAAATTGCTTCCCGGTGCTGCCGGGTTAGCCCCAGAGGGCAGAGAGCATGGGGATGACCTGCTTCTTCCGGCTCATGATCTTGGGCAGGAATACCGTGTTGTCCTTGGGTGACACGTTGAAAGCCTGACGAATGGTCTCATCGTCTCCCACATAGACCAGCTGGGTGCCCTCCAGCAGCACATCTGTGAGCATCAGCAGTACCATGGAGAATTCCTGCTTCCGGGCCACCTCCCGCATGGGCTTCAGGAATTCCTCTTTCCGCTGGAGCATGCTGGGACTGTCCACACAGGTGATCTGGGCCACAGCCAGGTCGTGCCCGGCAATGTGGAATTCCTTGTAGTCGGTGAACAGCAGCTCCTCGGCGGACTTGTTCCCCAGGCTGGCGGAGAAAATGGTCTTGCCCAGCTCGTCCAGGGAGACGTTGGCGATCCGGGCCATCCGCTCCGCCATGCGGATATCCCGGGAGGTGCAGGTGGGGGACTTGAACATAACCGTATCCGAAATAATGGCCGCTGCCATCATTCCGGCCATCTTCTCCGAGGGCATCAGACCGCGGTCCTGGAACATACTGGCAATGATGGTGTTGGTGGAGCCCACCGGCTCGTTTCGCACGGTGATGGGGTTGGAGGTCTGAATGTCCGCCAGCCGGTGGTGGTCGATGATCTCCAGAATCTCCGCCTCCTCCAAGCCGGGAACGGACTGGGCGGCCTCGTTGTGGTCCACCAGCACCACCCGTTTCCGCCGGGGCCGGAGCAGATGATAGCGGGTGAGTACACCCACCACCTTGTCGTTTTCATCCAGAATGGGATAGCAGTGCTCCCGGAATTTCAGCACCTGCTCCCGTACCTCGTCTACCCGATCCTCCAAATGGAAGCAGACCAAATCCTTGGTGCGGCAGATGCGTCCCACGGGAGTGGACTGGAAAATCAGCCGTGCGGCGGAATAGGCATCAAAGGGCGTGGAAATGATGCAGGTGGTGGTGGGCAGAGTCCGGAGCTCCTCGTCCAGCTCCGCCTGACACAGCACCAGACAGCTCACTCCCAGCTCCAGGGCCCGCCGGATCATCTCCGGCTGATGGCCGCAGAGCACCACGGAATTGGGGGAGCTGAACAGCAGATTCTCCCGGCTCTTGGGCAGGGCAATGGTCACCTCGCCGCTGATGGTATCGGTGCTCTCTCCGGCCTCGTTGAGCACCTTGCCCTCCAATACCGACAAGACGTTGAAAAGAGGCACCGGCTCCAAAAAGCCATTGAACATCAAATCCATGTTGTAGCTGGCCACATCCTCCCGGGACAGCATGCCATATAGCGTACCATCCTCCCGGGCCACTGGCAGGGCAGAGCTCTTACGCTCGTCGGAGAGAAGCTTCCAGGCCCGGTCCAGAGTCACCGCATCGCTGAGGATGGGAGGTGTGTCAAAATCCAGGTCGCATACCTGGGTGTACATATTGTAAATACGGGTGGGCGGCTGGAACCCAAACCGGTCCAGCACAATCTGGGTCTCGTCGGACACATGCCCCAGGCAGGCAGCCTCGTATTCCCGGTCGCCGCAGGCGTTTCGCAGCGCCGCATAGGCCATGGCCGCTACGATGGAATCGGTGTCCGGGTTCCGATGCCCGGTGACGTAAATCGGATCCATAGGATTAACCTCCATTCTCTTGGGAGAAAAATGCCCCTTGGGGACGGCTCAGATGTCCACCTCTCCGGCCAGGTTCCGGGAGAACAATTCCTTGATCTCCTCCGGATTCATCCCCTGGCCGATGGCCCACATCAGCTTGGTCATGGCTGCCTCGCTGGTCATGTCCCGGCCCTGGATGACCCCCAGCTCCAAAAGCTTGGTGCCCACCTGGTAAACCCGCAGGTCGGCGCTGTCGTACAGGCACTGGGTGGTGACCACCACGCTGATGCCGTCCTCCACCGCCCGGCGGATACCCCGCAGGCCCTTGTGGAGCACGTTCACGCCTCCCAGACCAAAGGCCTCGATGACGATGCCCTTGTAGCCCATGGCGGCCAGCACATCAAAAACCGCCGGATTCAGTCCGGGGGTCAGCTTTAACAGAAAGATATTTTCACTGATTTCCGGACAGAGCCTGGCTTTGCCCCGGCGCACCGGCAGCACCCGCTCATCCACCACTAACCCCCGGTTGGTGACCTGGGCGGCGTAGCGGGCATTGACGCTTTCAAAGGCGGAAAACCCGGAGGCCCGCACCTTTACCGCCCGGCAGCCCAGCATCACCTTGCGGTCGAAAGCCAGATACACCCCGGGATGCCCGGAGGCGGCCATGGCAAAGGCAGTGCGGAGATTGGCGGGCCCATCGGACAGCATGTCCGCCAACGGCAGCTGGGAGCCGGTGAACACCACGCATTTGTCAATATCCGGCAGCATAAAGGTCATGGCGGAGGCGGTGTAGGCCATGGTGTCGGTGCCATGGGAGACCACGACGCCGTCGAACCCAGCCCGGCGCTCAAAAATCCGGCGGGCAATGATCTGCCATTGCTTTGGGGTCATGTTGGAGGAATCCAGACACATCACATCCTCCACGGTGATGTCGTAAAATCCCCGCAGCTGATCCAGCGCCAGCTCCATCACCTCGCTGCGCCGGGGCTCTAAGCCCTCGCCTCCGGGCAGGGAAGCGATGGTGCCGCCGGTGGTAAGGAGCAGAATTTTCTTTTTGTTCATACAGTTCCCTCTTGACACAATCTCTCTTTCTACATTATAGCCCTTTCCCGAGAAAATAGCAAGAAAAAAGGTGGGTTCCCACCCACCAAATTGTTGCATATTTCAACACGCGGTATTATTCGGAAATTGCCTTTGACCCGGAAAGGGCACCACTGACGGCGGATGGATGTCTCTTCCTTGCAGTAGCCCCAAAGTTTACGCAAAGAGGGTGGCGAGATGGAAAACCTGTTTGCTTTTGCATGGTTTTTTCTTTCCCATTGATTTTTCCGGGTAAACGCGGTAGAATGGTTGCAGTTTAGAAAGACCGGAGGTAATCTTATGAATGTTCTTGTTACCGGCGGCGCCGGGTATATTGGCAGCCACACCTGCCTGGAATTGTTGGAAAGCGGCTACGGGGTTGTGGTCATCGACAATCTGTGCAACGCCAATCCAAAGTCCCTGGACCGGGTGGAAGAGCTCACCGGGAAAAAGCTGAAATTCTACCCCGGCGACGTAAGAGATGAGGCACTGCTCACCAAAATTTTCCAGGAAAATGAAATCGGCTGCGTGATTCACTTCGCTGGGCTGAAAGCCGTGGGGGAGAGCGTGGCAAAGCCCTGGGAATACTACGACAACAACCTGAATTCCACCCTGGTGCTCACCAAGGTCATGAAGCGGTTCGGGATGAAGAACATCATCTTCTCCTCCTCCGCCACGGTTTACTCCGCCGACAATGAGATGCCCCTGAAAGAGACCAGCCGCACCGGCGGATGCACCAACCCCTACGGCTGGACCAAGTACATGACCGAGCAGATTCTCTCCGGCATGGCCCATGCGGAGCCGGATTGGAGCGTGGTGCTGCTGCGCTATTTCAATCCCATCGGCGCCCACGAGAGCGGCAAAATCGGCGAGGACCCCCGTGGCATTCCCAACAATCTCATGCCCTACATCACGCAGACCGCCATCGGCCGCCGGGAGAAGCTCAGCGTCTACGGCAACGATTACCCCACCCACGACGGCACCGGCGTCCGGGACTACATTCATGTGGTGGACCTGGCCAAGGGGCATGTGGCTGCAGTGAAATTTACCACCGAAAACAAGGGCTGTGAGGTATTTAATCTGGGCACCGGCGTGGGCTACAGTGTGTTGGACATGGTGAACACCTTTATGCAGGTGAACGGGGTGAACATTCCCTATGTGATCGCCCCCCGGCGGCCCGGAGACATTGCCACCTGCTACGCCGACCCTGCCAAGAGCCGGGAGGTGCTGCACTGGCAGGCTACCAGAAATCTGGCGGACATGTGCCGGGATTCCTGGAACTGGCAGAAAAAGAACCCCCAGGGCTTCGACACCTAAAAAACAATTACCGCCCGGTTTTGAACCGGGCGGCTTTGCATTTGTTGGGATTTATTTGGCAAATTCCACAGCCTTGGTCTCCCGAATGACGTTGACCTTGATCTGGCCGGGATATTCCAGCTCGGCTTCGATCTTTTTGGCGATGTCCCGGGCCAGGAGGATCATGTTGTCCTCGGTGACCTCCTCGGGCTTGACCATGATCCGCACCTCCCGGCCAGCCTGGATGGCATAGGCCTTGTCCACACCGGGATAGGAGCCGGTGAGCTCCTCCAGCTTCTGCAGACGGCGGATATAATTTTCCACATTTTCTCTCCGGGCGCCGGGACGGGCGGCGGAGATGGCATCGGCGGCCTGAACCAGCACGGCAATGACGGTTTTGGGCTCCACATCCCCATGGTGGGCCTCGATGGCGTTGACGATGACGGGGTTCTCTTTGAACTTTCGGGCCAGGTCCGCGCCCAGCTGCACATGGCTGCCCTCAACCTCGTGGTCGATGGATTTGCCCAGGTCATGCAGCAGGCCTGCCCGCTTGGCCATGGCTACGTCCACGCCCAGCTCCGCCGCCATAAGGCCGGCGATATGGGCCACTTCGATGGAGTGATTCAGGACATTCTGACCATAAGAGGTGCGGTATTTCTGCCGGCCAAGGATCTTGATGAGCTCCGGGTTCAGGTTGTGAACGCCGGTTTCGTAGCAGGCCCGCTCGCCCTCCTCCCGGATGGTGCGGTCCACTTCTTTTCTGGCCTTTTCCACCATATCCTCGATGCGGGTGGGGTGGATGCGGCCGTCCACGATCAGCTTTTCCAGTGCCAGACGGGCAACCTCCCGGCGAACGGGGTCGAAAGAGCTGACGGTGATGGCTTCGGGGGTATCGTCGATGATGAGATCCACACCGGTGATGGTTTCCAGGGTGCGGATGTTCCGGCCCTCCCGGCCAATGATGCGGCCCTTCATCTCATCGTTGGGCAGGGTGACCACGGAAACGGTGGTCTCGGCTGCGTGGTCGGCGGCGCAGCGCTGGATGGCGGTGGCGATGATCTCGCGGCCCTTTTCCTCGGCCTCATCCTTAAGCTGCTGTTCGATTTCCTTGATTTTCTGGGCGGCGTCGTGGCGCACGTCCTGTTCGATGGAGTCCAGCAGGAACTGCTTTGCCTGCTCCTGGGTCAGCCCGGAGATCTGCTCCAGGGTGGCCATCTGCTGGTTGCGGATTTCCTCGGCCTGGGCCTGGGTCTGGGCCACACCGGCCAGGCGCTTGTTCAGTTCCTCTTCCTTACGCTCGAAAGCCTCGGTCTTTTTGTCCAGGGAGGCTTCCTTTTGCTCGAGGCGGCGCTCCTGCTTGGTCAGCTCAGCGCGGCGCTCTTTGACTTCCTTGTCGTGTTCTGCGCGAGATTTATGGATTTCATCCTTGGCTTCCAGCAGCATTTCCTTTTTGCGGTTTTCGCCGCTGCGGATGGCTTCGTTGATCAGGCGGGTGGCCTCTGCCTCTGCGGAGCCGATGGCTCGTTCAGCCACCTTCTTCCGGTAGAGGAATCCCACGCCGAAGCCCACTGCGATGCCCAGGATGGCAGCAATGACGGTAATGATCCATTCCATAATTCTTGCAGCACACCTCCTTCCATAAAATTGCGGCCAGGGGTGTGCGTCAAAGCCCATGTGAAATTGTTTGCAAAGCCCGCGTCGGGGATCCCGGCGGGGTATATCAGCATCAAAACGCCATGAGGCGATAAACGCAAGCCCCGGCCAAACGCCGGTTCTAAATGAAATACAAAACCCGGAAAAGGGACACACCGGGTCAGTGTACACCATACCAGACTTATTTTACTTGCATCGTGCCGGATTGTCAAGAAAAAGAATTTCGTTTTTTGTGCATTTTTTAGTACGCACCTACATTGGGAAGGAATCGTCAACCCAATAACGGTTTGCGGAAGCGTTTTCGGGTTTTAAGCATAAGAACCTGTTACAGTGGCTGGCTGGCAGAATCCGGCTCGGCGTTCAGAGTATCCACCACGATATTCGGATAGGGGTTGGCAATGACGGTTTTATAGCTGTGATAGATGACCATTCCCGGCTTTCCGCTGGGAATTTTTTTCACCTGCTTCACCGGTGTCACATCCACGCTTATGTTCTGTCCGCCGCCGGTTTCGGCATAGTAGGCGGCCAGCTGGGCGGCCTGGGTGATGGTGTTGTCCGGCGGATTCTTGCCGCCGCAGGAGATGATCACATGGCTGCCATGCACCTTGGAGGCGTGGCACCAGATGTCATCCTTTCGGGCCAGGCGGAAGGTGAGCTCGTCGTTCTGCCGGTTGTTTCTTCCCACATAGATGGGGAAGCCGTCGGTGCTTTCAAAGCGCATGGGGGGCAGCTTGCTCTGCTTCATCTTTTTCCGCCCGGTGTCCTGGCGCAGGTAGCCCCCGGACTGGAGCTCCTGACGGATCTCCTCCAATTCCGCCTCGGTGTCCGCCCGGTTCAGCTCCTCCAAAACGCTTTCCAGGTAGCTCAGCTCCTCCCGCCCCAGGGAGAGCTGATGGGTCAGCTCCTTTTCCGCGTTTTTCATTCTTGTATAGTCCTTGTAGAATTTGGCGGCATTCTGCTGGGGGGACAGGGTGGGGGACAGAGGAATTTCGATGGTTTTCATGTCCTCGTCGTAAAAATCCTCACACTGGATGCACTGCTGCCCCTTGACGATCCGGCCCAGGTTGGCGGTGAGGATGTCGCCCAACTGCCGCAGCCGCTCCCGGTCATAGGTGGCTGCCAGCTCTTTTTCCTGCACTGCCAGCTTACGCCGCAGCCGCTGGCAGAGATTCGTGACGGTTTTCCGCACCCCCTGGCTCTTCTGCCGGATGAGATCCTTTCTGTCCCGGAGGGTGTAGTAGCTGTCCAGCAGGGCGGCAAAGCTCTCTGCCCGGCGGCAATCCCCATACTCCCGGATGGGGCAGAAGGCAAACTGCTTGGGGGTGCCGTCGGCCTGGGCATAGTAGTAGGGCTCGGGGTGGCGAAGATGCTCCGTGAAGAACAGTTCCAGCTTTTCCGCCGTATCCTCCATGTTCAGAGCTGTCACCCGGGCATCCACCTCTCCGGCGGCAAACAGCGCTGCCTCCCGGCACACCAGGGGAGATAGGCCGCCTAAGTCATCCATCAACCGGTCACTGAGGACATCCGCACCAGGGACGGACAATAGGTTAACATAATCCTCCTGCCGCAAATTCAGGGGATTCTTCTTTTCGATTTTTTCCGGCTCCACATAATGTAATCCCGGAAGAGCGGCCCGCCTGGCACTTTCGTCCAGGCCGATGCGCCGCAGGCAGTCCAGGATCCGGCCGTCGGGGGCCAGGAGGTAAAGATTGCAGGTCCGGCCCATGAGCTCCGCTACCAGCCGCTTCTGCACCGGGAAGCCCATTTCGTCGGTGCAGTCAAAGGTGAACACGGCGCAGCGCTCCATCTCCGGCTGGGTGATCTCCGTCAGTCGGGCGCCCAGCAGGTGCTTGCGAAGCAGCATGCAGAACATGGGAGGCTCCGCCGGATTTTCCGGGGAGGATTGGGTCAGATGCAGCCGGGGAGCGGTGGGGTTGGCCACGAAGAGCAGCTTCTCCCGGCCCTGCTGGCAGCGCAGATGGAGGATCAGGGTGTCCCGGCTGGGTTGGTGGAGCTTGTCCACCCGGGCCCCAATGCAGCGCTGCCGAATCTCCTCCAGCACCGAGGTCAGGAAAAACGCATCAAATGCCATAATAGATCCTTTCTACACCTGAAAAGGTGTGGTTTTTTCCTTGCTTATCAAGGCGTACTCACATAATTTGGGGAAATCCGCTTTTGCGCTGCCAGATGGCGAGGACGGTGCCATCGGCTACGCTGACCTGGGCCTGCTCCCCGGTGAAATGGTTGCTGACACCCAGGGGGAAGAAGCCGGTGAGGGTGATGTTCTCCGCCTCATAGTAGAGCTTTCGGATGGTGACCCCTTTGGCGTCCGGCCCCAGGCAGAACAGGGAAAAATCCCCCTCCGCCTCCTGCGGGAACCGCATTCCGGCGTTTTTCACCGCGCAGCAGATGCTCTCTTTCCCTACCAGGAAGCCAACGGCGCCCTGCTGGGCCAAAAATCCCAGGGTCTGGAAATTGGCCACGGTGTGATCCAGCCGCCTGCCCTCCAGTCCGCCGTAAATCACAAACCGCCGGAAGCCCAATTCCAGCCCCCGGCGGACGGCCAGCATGGTGTCGGTGTCATCCTTTTCCACGGGATACACCACGCCCGTATCCGGCACATAGCCCAGGGAATCGAAATCACCCAATATTTCATCGGGAAGTATGCTCAGCTTTTTGGTGTGGCGCAGTCCTCCGTCGGCGGCGATGACGAAATCTCCGGGACAAATCGGCTCTGCCAGACGGTCAAACTCTGCCGCCCCGAAAATGATGCAGGTGTTCATGCTTGGGCCTCCCAATGGTGGGTTTTGGTTCATTATACTCCCGCTCCATGGGAATTGCAAATGCTATTCTCATAACCCCTCTGCCTGAAACTCCCCCGGCATCGCCGGGGGAGAGGATGGGGACGCTAAAGGAGCAGCAATTGAAGGGAGGCGGCGATGACAAAAAAGCAGAGAGAGACTTTTTCAAAGCAGACGAGAAAATCCCTGCCTTTTCCCGGGTATTCCCGGGTGTAGAGCCGCAGATTGATCACCGAGGCCAAGGAGCCGATCACCGTCACCAGCCCGGCGGTGTCCAACCCATAGATCAATGCTTTCAAATCCGAGGTAAAGGGCCAGAGCACAATGGAGGCGGGGACATTGGAGATGATCTGGCTGATGCCGATGCTCCACCAGTATTCATTCCCCCGGACGGCGTTTTCCAGAAATCCTGCAATTGTTTCATTGGCGGCGATGGAGGAGGAGAACACGAAGAAGCAGAAAAAGGTCAGCAGCAGTACATAGTCCACCCGGCGGAACACCTTGGGGTCCACCAAAAGAAGAACTGCAGTGACCACCAGGGTGATGCAGGGCCACCAGGTGGTGCGGCTGACGATGCAGCCGATGATCAGGGCAAGGAGCAGCAGGTATGTAATCCGCCGAAGCTTACCCTCCGGCCTCCATGTTTCTCCCCGGTAGTCCGTATACCCGGCCTTTTGATGCAGATCCTTTCGGAAGAGAAACAGCAGAAACAGGCTGATGAGCACAATGGAGCCCAGCCAAAGGGGGAGCATCATGACCAAAAAGCTTCCGGTGCCCATGCCGCTGCCGGAGAAGAGAAAGAGATTCTGAGGGCTGCCGAAAGGGGTGAGCAGGCTGCCCCGGACGGCGGCGATGTTCTCCATGGCCAGAATAGGAAGAAGATAGGTCTCTTTTCCCTTTTCCCGGAACAGCAGAATGGTCAGAGGGACGAAGATAATCAGGGATACGTCGTTGGTGACGAACATGCTGGAAAAGAACACCCCGAACACCAGGAAAAAGCTGAGGCCCACCATGGTGGTGAATTTTTCTGTCAGCCGAAGCACCGGCAGAAACAGGTTTTCATGCTTGAAGCCGTCCAGCACACTGAGCAGCATAAACAAGGTGGCCAGGGTTTTCCAGTCAATTGCCTTCAGCAGGGAAGCGCTGGGCGGGGTGATCACCAGGGATAAAAGCGCCGCTGCCAAACTGACCACCAGCATTGCTTCTTTTTTAACAAAGGAAAGAATAGCTTTCATTTACATCCTCTTGATGGATCCGGCCTCGTCCTGGGCAATGAGCAGGTCGGAGATAATGTCGTTGGAAATGAGGTATCCCTTGGGGGTCAGGGACCATCGGCCATCACCCGACTGGATGGCCCGGGCATAGGTCTCATGCTTCCGCAGGATCTTTTCCAGGGGCTCAAAGGGCAGCATGAAGAGCTTCTCGTATTCCTCCGGGGAGATGCCCGCGTTGGTTCGCAGCCGGAGCATAATGTATTCTCCCGCCCGCTCCCGCAAAGGAATCTCCTGAATGTCCTCCATGATGTCGCCGCCGGTGCGGATGCCGTTGATATAGCCCTGCAGATCGGCAACCAGGGTAAAGCGCTTGCCGGCGAAATCCGAGCTGGCGCTGGGGCCGAAGCCCAGGTATTCCCCGCCGGTCCAGTATTTATAGTTGTGCCGGGAGTACAGGCCCTTTCTGGCAAAGTTGGAGATCTCGTACTGCCGGAAGCCCCGATCCCGAAGCATCTCCACCGCTGCCAGATACATATCCGCCTGGGTGTCGTCGTCGGGCAGATTCAGCATATCCCGCATTTCATAGAAGGGCGTGCCCTCCTCCACCTTTAATCCATAGCAGCTGAAATGCTCCGGGTTCATCCGCAGCACATTGGTAAGGGTCTCCTGCCAGTCCTGCAGGCTCTGCCCGGGCAGGCCGTACATCAAATCCAGGGATACATTCCGGAAGCCCGCCTTGCGAATCCGCTGGAAGGCGGCTACCGCCTGGGCATAGGTGTGGGGACGGCCCAGCTTTTTCAGCATGTCGTCGTGATCGTCCTGAATCCCCAGGCTCACCCGGTTGAAGCCCTCCGCCCGCATCCGATGGAGCAGCTTGTCGGTGACGGAATCCGGGTTGGCCTCAAAGGTGATCTCCGCGTCCATGGCCACGTCGAAATTCCGCCGGATGGCGGTCATGATGATGGCAATGGCGTCACCGCCGAAGTAGCTGGGGGTGCCGCCGCCGAAGTAGATGGTGTCCACCCTGTAGCCCGGCGCCAGGGCGCCCGCCTCCTTGATGTGGGCGCACACCGCGTCCAGATAGCTGTCCATCAGGCCATCGTCCTTGCAGGCCAGGGAGTAGAAGTCGCAGTACTGGCATTTGCTTTTGCAGAAAGGGATGTGCACATAGATGCCCAAAGGGGTTTTCTTTAATCGTCTGGAAAAAATCGACATAATAGCCTCCTATTAATCCTCGTCCAGCTTCAAAACGGCCATGAAGGCCTCGCTGGGGACGGAAACGGTGCCAAAGGTCCGCATCCGTTTCTTACCCTCTTTCTGCTTTTCCAGCAGCTTCTTTTTCCGGGTGATGTCGCCGCCGTAGCACTTGGCCAGCACATCCTTACGCAGGGCCTTGATGGTCTCCCGGGCAATGATCTTGCCTCCGATGGCCGCCTGAACGGGAATTTCAAACTGGGCACGGGGAATGTTCTCTTTCAGCTTTTCGCAGATTTTCCGTGCCCGGGGATAGGCGTTGTCCGCGAAGAGGATAAAGCTGAGGGCATCCACAATGTCGCCGTTTAGGAGAATGTCCAGCTTCACCAGACGGCTGGGCCGGTAGCCGATGAACGCATAGTCCAGGCTGCCGTAGCCCCGGGTGCGGGCCTTCAGGGCGTCGAAGAAATCGTAGATGATCTCGTTCAGGGGCATTTCATAATGCAGCTCCACCCGATTGGCGTCCAGGTATACCATGTCCTTGAATTCTCCCCGGCGCTGCTGGCACAGATCCATGATGTTGCCCACATAGTCCTGGGGGGCGATGAGGCTGGCCTTCACATAGGGCTCCTCCGCCAGCTGGATCTCGTCCGGGCTGGGGTAGTCCAGGGGATTGTCCACCAGGAGCACGGTGCCGTCGTTTTTCGTCACCCGATAGATGACGTTGGGAGCGGTGGTGATCAGATCCAGATTGTATTCCCGCTCCAGCCGCTCCTGAATGATCTCCATATGCAGCAGTCCCAGGAAGCCGCAGCGGAAGCCAAAGCCCAGGGCGATGGAGGTTTCCAGCTCAAAGCTCATGGAGGCGTCGTTTAATTTCAGCTTTTCCAGTGCTTCCCGCAGGTCCTGATATTTGGCGCCGTCGGCGGGGTAGATGCCGGAATACACCATGGGCTGCACCTGCCGGTAGCCGGGCAGAGGCTCCGGGGCGGGGTTCTCCACAGCGGTGATGGTGTCGCCCACACGGGTGTCGGATACGGTTTTGATGGAGGCGGTGATGTAGCCCACCTCGCCGGCGCCCAGCGCATCCCTCGGCGTCAGACCCAGGGGGTTCATGGTGCCAACCTCCACCACCTTATATACCGCTCCTGTGGCCATCATTTTAATGTCCATGCCGGGGCGGACGGTGCCCTGCTTGACGCGGGTGTAGACGATGACGCCCCGATAGCTGTCGTACTGACTGTCGAAGATCAGAGCCTGCAGCGGCGCGTTCCGATCCCCCTTGGGAGGGGGCACCTGATGGACGATCATTTCCAGCACAGACTGGATGTTGATGCCGTTTTTGGCGGAAATTTCCGGACTGTCCTCCGCAGGAATGCCGATGATATCTTCAATTTCCGCTTTCACCTCAGCGGGCCGGGCGGAGGGAAGGTCGATTTTGTTCACCACCGGCAGCACCTCCAAACCGGCATCCACCGCCAGGTAGGTGTTGGCCAGGGTCTGAGCCTCCACGCCCTGACTGGCATCCACCACCAGCACCGCTCCCTCGCAGGCAGCCAGGCTTCGGCTGACCTCGTAGTTGAAGTCCACATGGCCCGGGGTGTCGATGAGGTTCAGGGCATAGCTTTCCCCATTCTGGGCGGTGTAATTCAGCTGCACCGCCGTGGCCTTGATGGTGATGCCCCGCTCCCGCTCCAGCTCCATGGAGTCCAGCAGCTGCTCCGCCCGCTGCCGCTGGTCGATGGCATCGCACTGCTCCATGAGCCGGTCCGCCAGGGTGGACTTGCCGTGGTCGATGTGGGCAATGATGGAAAAATTTCGGATATGAGAAAGGTCGGTCATAGTATATTCTCCTCAGAATCGGGGATTTTTGGAATTGTTGGCATATCAGTGCGGTTTGCTGAATCGAAAACCGCCAAGATTTTTCGTAGGGAACGCATTCATGCGTTCCGAAACCTTCCGGCACCGAAAGGCCGCAGGCTGCATGAAAGTATGCACTCCGGAACGGATTAATCCGTTCCCTACGCACACAACAGAACATATATCATTCGAGCTGCGATTTTAAACAGTGTATTTCGGAACGCATAAATGCGTTCCCTACGAGTGCGGTGGATATCGGAGCGATGGGCCTACTCCACCGATTAATTCTTCCTAATTATAGCGAAATTTTCCGGAAATGTAAACCGTATGTTTTGGGCAAATGGGAAGAAAACTAATTTTGCCCCCGAAAAGTCATGGGGTCGGCAAAAAAATCATGAAAAATTTGAAAAACCCCTTGCCGATTCGGCGGGAAAGGGGTATAGTCATACAGCATAAGAAATATATCGGAATGGTTCCATTGAGAAAAAAGGGGTACTTTCATGAGCACTGGGAAGAAAAACGGAAAAATGGAAGATGTACAGGCCTCCCTCCAAGCCCTCATAGCCCAGGGTAAAAAGGAAGGCATGATTCGGGACACGGATTTGAACGCGGTCCTGAGCAAGATGAATCTGTCTCCCGAAAAGATCGAGGAGATCTACGACCGGTTTGAGGCCATGAACATCCAGATCACCACCACCGACCTGGATGCCCTGGACGACGGCCTGGATGTGCTGGGCGGCGACCTGGGGGATGGTCTGGGCATTCTGGGCGACGGCCTGGACGCCGACATCGACCTGCGGGGTGTGGACGAGGAAGAGCTGGTGGACCCGGTGGACCTGGCCGCGGAATACAGTCTGGACGATCCGGTACGGATGTACCTGAAAGAGATCGGCCAGGTGAAGCTGCTGTCCGCCGAGGAAGAGGTGGAGCTGGCCAAGCGGATTTCCGAGGGGGATCAGGAGGCCAAGAACAAGCTCACCGAGGCCAACCTGCGGCTGGTGGTTTCCATCGCCAAGAAATATTCCGGCCGTGGCCTGCACATCCTGGATCTGATTCAGGAGGGCAACACCGGCCTGATTCGCGCCGTGGACAAATTTGACTGGACAAAGGGAAACAAATTCTCTACATATGCTACCTGGTGGATTCGGCAGGCCATCACCCGTGCCATCGCCGACCAGGCCAGAACCATTCGGGTTCCGGTGCATATGGTAGAGGT
>JAXECZ010000156.1:0-6011 GCA_034104845.1 Faecousia sp.
GATGGTGTAGGGAGCGATCTCAGCAGCGGCAATGCCAGCCTCAACGTCGATGCCCAGCTCCTCGTAGGTAGCGGCGAACTCAGAAGCAACGCCCTGAGAATACTTGAAGACGTAGTCGGCCTCAGCGCCGTAGATGTCGGGCTCACCGTTCATCAGAGCGGAGTCCAGAGCATTGACGTAAGCGCTGCCGTCGTTGTTGATGACGACGGAGTTGATCTCGAACTTCTCAGCCAGCTCGGGATTCAGCTCCAGGTACTTATTCATCATACCCTGGAGTTCGTCGGTGAAAGACCACAGGTTGATGGTGGTCTTGTCTTCAGCTGCTGCGGAAACGGCCATCATGCCGAAAACCATGACAACAGCCAGTGCGAGAGCAAGAATCTTTTTCATGTGTTTTTTCCTCCTTAAAAATTTGTTAAAGCCACTGTGGCTATAACTACATTTTTACAACTGCTATTCTTTCATCTACGGACGAAAGAAAAAGGCATGCCTTTTTTCGTGCAGTTTGTCGAAATCGGAAGTGCTCTTAAACGATTTCGTTTGAGCTTATTATACATGACCCGCCGAAAAAGTCAAGTACACCAGCGCAGATTCAGCAGAATTTACGATTTGCCCCTGGGGTATCTTGTTCACAATGCCGAAAACATTTCCGCCTCAGCTCAAACTTATACACTTTAAATCGCAAATTTGTCGCATAAAGCGCCGCCAAAAGCGTTCAAAAGCAGAAAAAAACATTCTTTGATAGCAGGATTGCCCCCCATTTCCCCGAAAGAATCCGCAATTTCCGTTGCACAGATATTGCTTTTTTCCTTTGAGGCAAAAATTTGAGCCGCCCAAGGCGGGCGGCCCAAAGATTATTCTTCTACATTCAGCTTGATGTGCACATCGTCCAGCTGCTTCTGCTCCACGGTGGAGGGTGCGCCCATCATCAGATCCTGGGCGTTTTTGTTCATGGGGAAGGTGATGACCTCCCGGATGCTCTCCTCGCCGGTGAGCAGCATGATCAGTCGATCCACACCGGGGGCTGCGCCCGCGTGAGGGGGAGCGCCGTAGGTAAAGGCGTTGTACATGGCGGGGAACTTGGCTTTTACCGCGTCCTCGCCCAAGCCAACCATTTCGAAAGCCTTGACCATGATTTCCGGGTCGTGGTTCCGCACCGCGCCGGAGGCGGACTCGTAGCCGTTCACCACCAGGTCATACTGGTCGGCATTGATTTCCAGCAGCTTTTCGGTATTGCCCTTGGCCTCTTCCAGTGCTTTCAGGCCGCCCTGGGGCATGGAGAAGGGATTGTGGCAGAATTCCAGTGCACCGGACTCCTCGCCGATCTCATACATGGGGAAATCCACGATCCAGCACAGAGCGTACTGCTCCTCGTCGAAGTGGCCGGGCACCCGTCTGCCCAGCAGGGTGCGGATGACACCGGCAGTTTTCTGGGCCACCGCCTTCTTTCCCGCCGCCATGCACACAAAGCTGCCGGGTTTCAGGTTCAGCCGCTGCTTCAATGCGTCGCCGCATTCCGAGAGGAATTTGGAGATGCCGCCGGTGATGGCGCCGTTCTCGTCCACCTTGAACCAGCAGGCCTTATTGCCGGTTTGAACCTCCACATCGGAAAGAAGCTTATCGATCCACTTCCGGGCCTGGGTGAAGTTGTCCACCGCCACGGCTTTCACCACAGCCCCCTCAAAGGGCCCGAAGCCGCAGCCCTGAACCACATCGGAAATATCCTGGATCTCCAGATCGATCCGCAGGTCGGGCTTATCGGAGCCGTAGCGCTCCATGGCTTCCTTATAAGGAATGTGCCGGAAAGGAGCCTGGGAAATCCGCTCGTACTTGCCGAACTTCCGGAACACGGGCACCAGCACATCCTCCAGGGTGGACAGCACATCCTCCTGGGTGGCAAAGGCCATTTCCATATCCAGCTGATAGAATTCGCCGGGAGTGCGATCCGCCCGGGCGTCCTCATCCCGGAAGCAGGGGGCAATCTGGAAATATTTATCAAAGCCGGAGGTCATCAGCAGCTGCTTGAACTGCTGGGGTGCCTGGGGCAGGGCATAGAACTTGCCGGGGTGATTCCGGGCGGGCACCAGGTAGTCCCGGGCTCCCTCGGGGCTGGAGGAGGTGAGGATGGGGGTGGTGATCTCCAAAAAGCCCTTTTCGGTCATCAGCCGCCGCAGCTCCGCCACCACCTGACAGCGCAGAACGATGTTGGACTTGACGGCAGGGTTCCGCAGGTCCAGGAAGCGGTATTTTAACCGGGTGTTCTCGTCGGCTTCCTTACTTTTGTTGATTTCAAAGGGCAGCTGGTTGTGGATGCACTTGCCCAGCACCTGAATTTTCTCCGGCACCACCTCGATCTCGCCGGTGGGCAGCTTGGGATTCTTGCTCTCCCGCTCCCGGACAGTGCCGGTAACGGAGATGGTGGACTCCTTGTTGATGGGCTTGACGACACGCATCATTTCCTCGTTCTCCACCACCACCTGCGTGGTGCCGTAGTAGTCCCGCAGGACCAGGAACGCGAAATTGGAGCCAACCTCCCGGGTCGTTTCCAGCCAGCCGACAATGGTGACAGTCTTGCCCACGTCCTGAAGACGCAGCTCGCCGCAGTTATGTGTTCTGGATTGCTTCATAGAAAAAGCCTCTCTTATTTCTGAATTTAACTTTTATATTTTCTCACAAAAGGGAATAAAAGTCAATGCCGCTCAGCTAACCATCCAAAAAATCCCGAAAACCGTGGCACAGAGCACGATGCAGAACACCACCATTCCAATCATGATCCATTTCACCGCTTTGGTTTGTTCCTTCGCCAGCTTATAGCGCTGATTGAACTGATCCTCGTCCTCCGGCTTGTAAAATTCGTTGGCCGCGCCGCAGGAGTGGCAGAATTTCTCTCCGCTCTGCAACGGCATGCCGCAGTACGCACATTTTCCTGTAAGCATTTTTCTCCTCCTTATGGGTATTATGCGGCAATCATACCACAATTCGCCACATAATTCAAGAAAAGAAGTTCCCATGGGGTCTGTCAATTTGCGATCCCGCCTTGAAATGATCCCCCAAAAATGGTATGATGGGAAAAATGCATTTCACGTTGGAGGAAACAGATGCTTCCCGAATTGTTTTTAGAGAGAATGCGCGCCCAGCTGGGGGAGGAATACGGTGCTTTCCTGGAAAGCCTGCAGCGGCCCCGGGCGGTGGCGCTGCGGCTGAATCCGCTGAAAGGGGAGGCTCCGGCGCTTTCCTTTGTGGGGGCTCCCGTCCCCTGGGAGCCCATGGGCTATTACTATGACCCGGAACAGCGGCCCGGGCTGCATGTGTACCACGAGGCGGGCGTATATTATTTACAGGAAGCCAGCGCCATGGCTCCTGTAGCCCTGCTGGATCCCCAGCCGGGAGAGCTGATCTGCGATCTCTGCGCCGCGCCGGGGGGGAAGTCCACCCAGATCGCCGGACGGCTCCGGGGCCGGGGGCTGCTGCTGTGCAACGAAATCAGCCCCAAGCGGGCAAAGATCCTCTCCCGGAATATCGAGCGGCTGGGCGTAGCCAACGCGGTGGTGACAAACGAACCCCCTGGGGCTCTTTCCCGGCGGCTGCCCGGTTTTTTTGACCGGGTGCTGGTGGACGCCCCCTGCTCCGGAGAGGGAATGTTTCGGAAAGAAGAAGCCGCCGTCACCGACTGGAGCCCGGAAGCGGTACAAATGTGCGCCCGGCGGCAGGAAGAGATCCTGGACTGTGCCGCTGAAATGCTCAGCCCCGGAGGGCGGCTGGTTTACTCCACCTGCACCTTTTCCCCCCAGGAGAATGAGGAAACGGTGCTGAATTTCTTGAAAAACCACCCGGATTTTACCCCGGAGCCGGTGGAGGCCCCCTGGTTCCAGGAAAGCGGACCGGCCATGTACCGGCTCTGGCCCCACAAGCTGCTGGGAGAGGGACATTTTGCCGCCGTTCTGCGTAAGATGGGGCAGCGGGAGGAACGCTTCTCCCCGGCCTCCGGCGAAAGGCTTCCAAAGCAGTGGGAGCGCTTCGCCCAGGAGCTGGGAATCTCCCTGCCGGAGGGCAGGGCGGTATCCTTCGGCGAAACCCTCTGCTGGGCGCCTACCCACATGCCGGAGGTGACGGGGCTTCGGGTGCTGCGGCCCGGACTGGAGCTGGGCACGGTGAAAAAAGACCGGTTTGAGCCCGCTCACGCCCTGGCGCTGTGGCTGAGGGGAAGCTCCTGCCAATTGGAGCTGCCGCCGGAGGGGGCAGAAATCGCCGCCTATCTCCACGGCGAGGTGCTCCCCTTCCGGGAAAAGGGCTGGTGTCTGGTGAAAGCCGGAGCCTTTTCCATCGGCTGGGGCAAGGGCGACGGGACGCAGCTGAAAAACCACTACCCGAAAGGTTTACGCAAATAATTTTTTCTTTACACAACGGGAAAACTGTGCTAATATAGAAAGGCTAATCCGCATTTTTTGAATTCTTCGCAAGGAGAGGATCGTCCTTGGCAATATATGAAATCAACGGCGGCAAGCCTCTGAACGGGTCCGTCACCATCAGCGGTGCGAAAAACGCGGCCGTGGCAATTTTACCGGCAGCGCTGCTGGTCAGTGGCAAATGCCGTATTGAGAATGTCCCTGATATTTCCGATGTGCGTATCCTGCTGGATATTCTGGACGGGATGGGCGCAGATATTCAGTGTCCCGAGCCCCATGTGGTCGAAATCGACTGCACCGCAGTGCACTGCACCGAGCCCAACGCGGATCTGGTGCGGGAGATGCGGGCCAGCTACTATCTGATGGGTGCGCTCCTTGGCCGCTTCGGCAAGGCCCATGTGGCGCTTCCCGGCGGCTGCAACTTCGCCTCCCGTCCCATCGATCAGCACATCAAGGGTTTTCTGGCGCTGGGCGCCGATGTGGACGAAACCGAGGACTATGTGGCCCTCCACCCCGGCCCTGACGGGCTCCAGGGCAGCCGGTTCAGCCTGGACATGGCCTCCGTGGGTGCCACGGTGAACATCATGATTGCCGCTACCCTGCTCCCCGGGCAGACCATTATTGAAAACGCCGCCAAAGAGCCCCATATCGTAGATCTGGCCAACTTCCTGAACACCATGGGTGCCCGCATCTCCGGCGCAGGCACCGACACCGTAAAAATCCGGGGTGTCAACTTCCTGAAAGGCGGCACCTACACCATCATCCCCGACCAGATCGAGGCAGGCACCTACCTGGCCGCCGTCACCGCCACCGGCGGAAACGTGCTGGTTCAGAATGTGATTCCCAAGCATTTGGAATGCATCACCACCAAGCTGCAGGAAATGGGCGCCCGCGTCATTCCCTTTGACGATGCGGTTCGCATCATCAGCGACCGGCGTCTCCGGCAGGCCACGGTAAAAACCCGGCCCTACCCCGGCTTCCCCACGGATATGCAGGCCCAGGTCTGTGTGTGCATGTCCCTGGCCAGCGGCACCAGCCGTTTGACGGAATCCGTGTACGAAACCCGGTTCTTTGGCTACTGCACCGAGCTGGAAAGCATGGGCGCCAAAATCAGCATCAGCAGCAAAACCGCCACCGTGGTGGGTGTTGACCATCTGGAGGGCGCCACCGTTTCCGCCCACGACCTGCGGGCCGGTGCGGCGCTGGTGATTGCCGGTCTGGCCGCAAAGGGCACCACTCGGGTGCAGAACATCCATTTTGTCGAGCGGGGCTATGAGAATCTCATTGGCAAGCTCACCGCCCTGGGGGCGGATATCCGCAGAATTGAAGAATGAAGCAAAGCGGATGGTTTTCACACCGTCCGCTTTTTGTTTGACAGCAGTGGCCCACTATGGTACACTTAGGGGAAAAGGAGGAATGACCCCATGTCTCCCATCGAGCAGCAAATTGAGGGAATTGTGGATGAGATTCTGGAGGACTACCGGCACCGGCGCTCCATCGACAAGCTTGACCCCTTTGTCCATCCTGACAAGGACACGGTTATTGACATCATCTACAAGCTTCTTCGCATTGCCTACCCCGGCTACTCCCGGGACAAAAGCTACC
>JAXECZ010000177.1:0-14459 GCA_034104845.1 Faecousia sp.
GATCAAATACCTCTGGGAACTGTCCGACGGCAACTGCGTGGAGACGGTGCTGATGCGCTATCACTACGGGAACACCGTGTGCATTTCCACGGAGGTTGGCTGCCGCATGGGCTGCGCCTTCTGCGCCTCCACCATCGGCGGCCTGGTTCGGCGGCTGGATCCCTTTGAGATGCTGGACGAGGTGCTCTTCACCCAGGTGGACTCCGGTCTGCCCATTTCCCACATTGTGCTCATGGGCATCGGGGAGCCGCTGGATAATTTTGACAATGTGATGCGTTTTTTAGAGCTGGTGAACAGCCCGGAGGGAATGAATCTGTCCATGCGGCACATCAGCCTTTCCACCTGCGGCCTGGTGCCGAAGATCGACGAGCTGGCAAAACGCAAATTGCAGCTGACCCTTTCCGTGTCCCTCCACGCGCCCAATGACGCCATCCGGAACACCATCATGCCGGTAAACAAGGCCTATCCCAGCGAAGCGCTGCTTGCCGCCTGCCGCCGGTATTACCAGGCCACCTCCCGGCGGATCTCCTTTGAATACGCCATGATCGACGGCGTGAACGATTCTGTGGAGGATGCCAGGGAGCTCCTTTCCCGGCTCAAGGGACTGCCCGCCCATTTTAACCTGATTCCCTTGAACCATGTGGAGGAAAGCCCTTTAAAGCCCAGCAGCCGGGCGGCTGTGGCAGCCTTTCAGAAAGAATTGGAGCGCGGCGGCGTTACCGCCACCGTGCGGCGGAGCCTGGGCGGGGACATCGATGCCTCCTGCGGCCAGCTGAGAAGAAAGTATCAGAAAGAGCACCAATAAAGACAGATGAGGTGATTCACCATGCAAAGCTGGGGACTGACAGACAAGGGCTGCGTCCGGAAAATGAATCAGGACGCCTATGAGATTCAGCAGTTGGATCGCAATACGCTTTTGTGCGTGGTCTGCGACGGCATGGGCGGCGCCAAATCCGGCAACATCGCCAGCTCTCTGGCGGTGGATGTGTTCTCCCAGGAGATTCAGCGCACCTGGACAGCCAACATGGAATGGGACAAGGCGGATCAGATTTTGAAAAGCGCGGTAAAGCTGGCCAATTTCACGGTTTACGACCAGGCCATGCAGTTTGAGGAATTTGACGGCATGGGCACCACCCTGGTGGCTGCCTTTATCCGGGGCCGGAAGGTGTCCATTGTGAATGTGGGCGACAGCCGGGCTTACCGAATCAACCAAAATGGCATCCGCCAGATCACCAAGGATCACAGCGTGGTGCAGATGATGGTGGACCGGGGGGAGCTGACGGCGGAGATGGCAAAGCGCTATCCGGGGAAGAATCTCATCACCCGGGCAGTGGGAACCGAAGCATCCGTCAGCTGTGATGTGTTCCGTCAGGAGCTGTCCAAGGGGGATTATCTGCTTTTGTGCAGTGACGGCCTGAGCAATCTGCTGGACGACCAGGAAATTCTCTTCGAGGTGGTTCACGGCGTGAACAAGGAGCGCTGCTGCAAGCGGCTGCTGGATATAGCCATTTCCCGGGGTTCCCCGGACAATGTGACCTGTGTGCTGGTCAGCCTGTAAAAATCCGGTTTGAAAGGAGCTATTTCTGAATATGAATCAATATATAGGACAGCTGCTGGACAACCGGTATGAGCTTTTGGAGGTTATTGGCACCGGCGGCATGGCAGTTGTATACAAGGCCAGGTGCCACCGCTTAAACCGGCTGGTGGCCGTAAAGGTATTAAAGGACGAATTCTCCGGCGATGAGGAATTCCGCCGGCGGTTCCGGGCCGAGGGAGAGGCTGTTGCCATGCTCAGCCATCCCAATATTGTCCAGGTGTTTGACGTTTCCGCCTCCGACAATGCCTACTACATTGTCATGGAGCTCATCGACGGCATTTCCCTGAAGCAGTATATGGAGGTCAAGGGCGTTCTCAACTGGAAAGAGACCCTCCATTTTGCCACACAGATTGCCAAGGGCCTGGAGCATGCCCACAGCCGGGGCATTGTCCACCGGGATATCAAGCCCCACAATGTGATGGTGCTGAAAAACGGCTCCGTCAAGGTGATGGACTTCGGCATTGCCCAGGTGATGAACAAGAGCAGCACCCTGACCAAGGAGGCTCTGGGCTCCGTGCACTACATTTCCCCGGAGCAGGCCAAGGGCAGCTATACCGACAGCCGGTCGGATATCTATTCCCTGGGTGTTGTGATGTATGAAATGATGGCCGGCCGTCCGCCTTATGACGGGGAATCCCCGGTGGCAGTGGCCATCCAGCACATCAACGGCGGTGCGCCCCTGCCCTCCACCCTGAATCCCAACATCCCGGCGGGGATGGAGCAGATCATCATGAAGGCCATGGCCCTGGAGCCAAAGGACCGGTATTCCGGGGCGGCGGAGCTGCTGGCCGATTTGGAGGAGTTCCGGAAAAACCCGGGCCTGACTTTCCAATACCGCACCATGACCGATGAATCCACCAAGAAAATCACCCCCATTGTCAGCAAGCCCCAGACCACCGCTCAGCGGGTGGCCCAGGCCAAGGGCGGAGTGATGAGCGTGGGGGGTCAAAATATGACGGTGCGTCAGGGCACCGGACGGGTGGCGGAGCCGGAGCAGCCTGCCTCCGGAAGGAGCAAGGAGAACCTGGCCAGAGCCAAGAAGCGCCGGGAGGAGGAAGCCCGCCGGGATGCTCAGCGCCGCCGGACGGCAACCATTGCGGTGGTGTCCTGCAGCGTGGTGGCCATCATTGCCATTGTGGTGTTCCTGGCTGCCATTTTCAATGGATTCCTCATCAATCAGGATCGGGATCGGGTGGAGGTACCCTACCTCACCGGCAGTATGTATTCCGAGGATTTTAACACTCGCTATCCCAATTTTGTCATTCGTCTCCGGCCCCAGGAATACGATGATTTCTATGTGGCGGGACAGATCATGCACCAGGAGCCTGCGGGAGGACTGTCCGTTGCCAAGGGTACGGAAATATTCCTCACCATCAGCATGGGCCCGGAGCCCAAGGTAAAGCTGATGGAGGATCTGGTGGGCGTGACCCAGGACCGGGCCACCTCCTTCCTCATCGGCCAGGGACTGAAAACCCTGATTCGGGAGGAAGCCAACGACGAATATCCTGCCGGTTATGTCATCCGCACGGAGCCTTCTGCGGGCATAGAGCTCACCGACGGCCAGACCGTCAAGCTCTATGTGAGCACCGGGCCGGATAAGGAGCTGGCCAAGATGCCCAATGTGCTGAACGTGGAAAAGGAAATGGCCCTGCAGGTTTTGGAGCAGCTGGGCTTTCAGAACGTGTCCACCATTCCGGTTTACAGCAGCAAGATCAACAAGGGGAACGTGGTCACCCAGTCCGAAACCGCGAACACCATGATCGACGTAACCACCCACATCATCCTGGAGATATCCGACGGCCCGGAGATCCCCACCGCCGTTATGCCGGATGTGGTGAAAATGGATGTGGAAACCGCCATCCAGATCCTGAATGCCAAGGGCTTCCAGAAAATCGAAACCTACTCTGTGGACAGCTCCCTGCCCCAGAACCAGGTGGCGGTTCAGTCCGAGAACCCGGATTCCGTGGTAGCTCTGAGCAAGGAAATTCTGCTGGGCATTTCCAACGGCAATTCCGCCGCCCCCGGTGTTCCCGATGCCTCCCAGGGGACGGCGCCTCCCGCTGCCTCCGGATCGGAGCTGGTGCAGTTCAGCGTACCCATCCGCCCGGAGAACTACAGCCTGGTCATCTGCCCCAAGGGGCAGGCCGACCAGCAGGTTGCCAGCGGCGTGGTTCAGGCGGGGGACAATGTGTTCACCGTGGCCCTTACCGGCAGCGGTGTTCAGGAATACGACCTGTATATCAACGGAGAATATTACCAGTCTATGAAAGTGACGTTTAAAAACAATGGCTGAAAAACAAGTGGGACGGATCATCCGCAGCCTCAGCGGCTTCTATGATGTCCGGCTCCCCGACGGCGTTGTCACCTGCCGGGGCCGCGGCATCCTGCGAAAGGAGCAGATCACCCCGCTTACCGGGGATTTGGTGGAGGTCTCTGTTTCCGGAGGCAAGGGTATGGTGGAGGCCGTGCTTCCCCGGATCAACAGCTTCATCCGGCCCGCCGTGGCCAATGTGGATGCTCTGGTGCTCTTCGCCGCCAATGTGAACCCCGTCACCGAGCCGTTCCTCATCGACCGGGTGACGGCCATTGCTGGGAATCAAAATGTGCCCTGTGTCATCTGCGTGAACAAGAGCGATTTGGACCCGGCGGAGCAGCTGGCGGCCACCTATGAAAAGGCGGGCTTCCCGGTGATCCGCACCAGCGCCAAAACCGGCCAGGGAATCCGGGAGCTTCGGGGCATTCTCCGGGGAAAGCTCACCGCCTTCACCGGAAACTCCGGCGTGGGCAAATCCAGCGTCCTCAACCGGCTCTGCCCGGAATTGGAGCTGGCCACCGGCGCGGTTTCGGAAAAGCTGGGCCGTGGGCGGCATACCACCCGGCATGTGGAGCTTTACAGCCTGGGGGAGGATACCTATGTAATGGACACCCCCGGCTTTTCCTCCTTTGATACCGACCAGATGGATGTGATTCTGAAAGAGAATCTGCAATACGCTTTCCCGGATTTTTCGGAATATCTGGGCCGCTGCCAGTTTGCCGACTGTTCCCACCGCAGAGAGCCCGGCTGCGCCATCCGCAATGCCGTGGAGGCAGAAGAAATCTGCCCCAGCCGCTACGACAGCTATTTGAAGCTCTATGAAAGATCCGCCCAGCTGAAACAGTGGGAGCTGAAATGACCCAAGCTGCATAATTTCGGTGGATTTGGCACATGATAGGAAAGCGTTGGGAGATAAGATGCAGGCGATTGTGCCGATCGCTTTCGCAGGGCAATATCGAAAACGGATGAAACGGGTGAAAATGATGAAAAAAATCCCAATTTCCTCCCGGGTGTTTGCCATTCTGGCGGCGCTGCTGGCGGTTCTGGTGCTGGTTATCTGCCTGAGCCAGCGCTCCGGTTCGCCGCTTCTTCTCGGCAGCACGGAGAAGGCCGAGGCATGCGCCCGGAATTTCATGGAGCGAATCTGTGCCGGTGATTATGCCGGTGCTTCGGACTTCCTGTATGGCACCCCCAGCCTGGGGGACGATGCCCAGCGGCAGACCCCGGCGTCCCAGCTGATCTGGGATGCCTTCCTTTCCAGCCTTTCCAGCCGTCCCCAGGGGGACTGCTATGCCGATGAAAACGGGCTGGCCCAGGACTACATCCTTTCCGGCTTGGACATTCCCAGCCTGGTGGCGAAGCTGAAAGAGGCTGTGCCCACCGTGCTGGAAGCCCAGGTGGACGCGGCGGAGAATTTTGCCCAGGTTTACGACGACAACTGGCAGTACCGGGAGGAGTTCGCCCAGTCCGTTCTGGAGGAGACTGCCCGGCAGGTAACCGCTGGGATCGCTCCCGTGGAGCGGCAGATCACTCTGCGGCTGGCCTTTGAAGACGGCCAGTGGTGGGTGGTGCCGGATCAGCAGCTGATCACCGCCATTTCCGGAGGAATACTCTGAATTAAGAAGGTATTTCATGGCACACGATCCCCTGTTTGGCTACCTGTTTCCCAGACTGCCCGGAATTGTCTGTGCAGCGCTGGCCCTTTCGGTTCTGCTGGGCTCCGCCCGATGGATCGGGGTGCCGGAGCTGCCCGATCCGCCGGCGGGGGAGGACACCTCCGTTCTGCTGGAAGGCGGCCTGTCTGACGCTTTGGAATCGCTGCGGGGCACCAAGCCGGTGTACCGCATCGGACGAAACACTTTGGCCGCCCCGGAGCCGGACCCAGACTGCTTCGGCCAGACGGATGATCCCCGGGAGCTGGATTTCTCTTCGGCCCGGGAGCTGCTGGAGGGACAGAGCCTCTATTTCTCCCCGGAGGTAACGCTGGTGCCGGGGAGCAAGGTGCTTTGGTATCAGGACGAGACCATCCTGGCAATCACCTGGAAGCAGGTGCTGGACGGGGGCGTGTATACCTTTTCCGAGGTGAAAATTGCTCACCCCAGCCAGTTCCGGCGGTTTCTGTCCGGCGGGGAATTCGGTTCGGACAAGCTCTATGTGACCACGGAGATGGCCCAAAGCGTCAATGCGGTGGTGGCCTCCAGCGGGGATTTCTATGGCTACCGTCAGGCGGGCACCCTGGTGTATGACGGGCTTGTGCGCCGGGTGAACAACGGCCTGGTGGACACCTGCTATGTGGATAAAAACGGAGATTTGCTTTTTACCAGCCGGTACGATCAGATGGACAAGGAGCAGTCCCAAAGGTATGTGGATGAAAAGGAAATTCTTTTCAGCCTGGCCTTTGGGCCGGTGCTCATTGAAAACGGAGAGGTCATCACCCCGGAGAGCTATGCCGTGGGGGAAATCAACGATCATTACCCCCGCTCTGCCCTGTGTCAGCTGGGCAAGCTCCACTACCTGCTGGCAGTGGTGAACGCCGAGGAGGCCCAGCCGGAGGTACCCACCATCCACCGCTTTGCCGAGAATCTGCAAAAAAGCGGCATTCAAACCGCCTACGCCCTGGACGGGGGGCAGACCGCCGTCATCGCCATGGACGGAAAGCTCATCAATGCGGTGCTCTATGGCCATCAGCGAAAAATCAGTGACATCATCTATTTTGCCACGGCGATCCCCGGCAAACAACGGGAGGAGAAAGAACCATGACCCAATATGTCCCCAAATTCTGCCGGCCCAGAAAGAGCCTTTTTTCCCGGCTCGCCGGGCCGGTCTCGGCGGTCATTACCCTGGCGCTGCTGCTGGGGCTGCTGCTCCGCCTCGGCGCTGCCGGCAGGAGCACAGCCGTGAAGATTTCCGTCCCGGATATCCCGAAGAAATTCGATTCCATGATGAATGCGGCGGGCAGCATGCTCCCGAAGGCTCCGGAGAGGGGGCTTGGGGATACAGGAACCCCGAATCCGGCGCCGGAGGTCAAAAAGCTGAACGATGCCGACCTGGTGGCACCCAAGCCTTTGGCGGAGTGCTACGGCCAGGCGGATACCATCGAAGAAATGAGCTGGTTTGAAGAAAAAGCCGCCGGGCTCCTACAGGGACAGAAGCTGTATTTCGGGCCTCAGCGGGAGCAGCTGGAGGGCACCACCATCAACTATTACTTAGACGATTCCATCGCCGTGGTCACCTGGAAGGAACTGGTGGGCTACACCGTCCTTACCTTCGCCGAGGTGAAGATCGCCGACGGCTCCCAGTTCCGCCGGTTCCTGGCGGACGGACGCTATGGAGCGGATACCCAGTATAAAACCACGGAAATGGCCCAGACCGTCAACGCGGTGTTGGCGTCCTCCGGCGATTTCTACAAATTCCACTACAACGGCATCGTGGTCTATGAGGGGGAGGTTCGCAAGGTTCACGCCAACAAGGCGGACACCTGCTTCATTGACGACGGCGGCAATCTGATTTTCCTTTCTCAGGATGTGCAGATGAACGATGAGGAAGCCCAGAAATTTGTGGATGAAAACAACATCCGGTTTAGCTTGGTGTTTGGGCCCATCCTGGTGGATGACGGGGTGCGCTGCGAGCCCGCGAACTATGATTTGGGGGAAATCAACTCCTTCAGCCCCCGGGCGGCGCTGTGCCAGATGGATGAGCTGCACTACCTGGTGGTCACCGCCAATCCGGAGCCGGAGCATCCCGGCAAGCTGGACATCCATCAGTTTGCCCAGCGGCTGGCGGAAACCGGCTGCCAGAAGGCCTATACCCTGGATGGCGGCCAGACTGCGGCCATTGCCCTGGATGGGGAGCTGGTGAATTATGTGCTCTATGGTCAGCAGCGTCCCATCAGCGACATCATCTATTTTGCCACAGCGGTGGGAGGTTGAGCCGGATGGAACGAATCGCGTTTATCCTCGGAGATCAGTTTTATTATTGGAGCTCCATTGTGCTGACCCTGGCGGCGGGGGCGGCCATCTGCCTGTTTCTTGCTTTCTATCTTCCCAAGGGGAAAAGTGAAGCGGCGGCGGTGGGGGTGCCCGTGGCGCTGGTGCTGTCGGTGTTTTTTGCCAGATTGGTGCACTGGTACTTCCGACCGGACAGCTATGCTGGCTTCCTTGCGGCCATAACGGATCTCACCTCCGGCGGCTTTGCCCTGCTGGGCGTGTTTCTGGGCTGCGGGCTGACGGTGCTGATTTTGAAGCTGCTCCGGCTGGAGCCGGAATCGGGGCGGATGCTGGATGCCATGAGCCTGGGCGGCTGCTTCGGAATCTGCCTGGGGCGGCTCTCCTGCTTTTTCAGCGCTGCCGACCGGGGGCAGCTGGTGGGCTTCCAGGGGCTGCCCTTTGCCTATCCGGTGAACAATGTAGTCACCGGCGCACCGGAGTACCGGCTGGCCACCTTCCTGATTCAGGCCATGGCTACGGCGGTGATTTTTGCGGCTGTGCTGGCCTTTTTCCTGCTGTACAAAAAGAGAAAAGCCGGAGATACGGCCTTGGTCTTTCTGCTGCTTTACGGCATGTCCCAGGCGGTGCTGGACAGCACCCGGTATGATTCTCTGTTCATGCGGAGCAACGGCTTCATCAGCGCGGTGCAGGTTTCCGGCGCTGTGGCCGTGGTGGCGGTGAGCGCGCTGTTCTCCGTGAGAATGGTGAAAAATCACGGCTTCCGGGTCTGGTATTGTCCCATTTGGATTGCCATGCTGGGAATGCTGGGGGGTGCGGGGTATATGGAATATTTTGTCCAGCGCCACGGCGACCGGGCGGTGTTCTGCTATTCTGTGATGACCGCCTGCCTGGGCGGAATCGTGCTTCTGGCTATGCTCACCTATTTCCTCTCCCAACGGACAAATGAGCCGGAAGAGGAGGAAGAGGAAGAAGAGGAAGCCGAAGAGGTGGAAGAGACAGAAGATCCGGACTAAAAACCAGCTTATCGGGTTATCCGGTAAACAGAAAAGTTGGAATTTACCGGGGAGGCCCCGCGGCCAATTTCGCACCGAGGTTTTCGGTAATCGTCACCCCATTACCCGCCCGGTAACGTTTTTGCGGTAGTATTTTGAACCGAAATGTCCAATTTTGCGTAGGGAATGCATTTATGCATTCCGCAAGGTAACATTTTTTTGAGGCATTACCTTGAATGGGAAAACGGCGGATGATTCGTAGGGAATGCATTTATGCATTCCGAAAGTTGTTGTTTCAAAACCGGCGGGTTGAATGGGAAAACCTCAAAAATATGTCTTGGGAAATTACTTTTCAACAAACCGCGGAGGTTATCCAACATTTCGGAACGGATAAATCCGTTCCCTACGCACACGCCGGAGGATGTGAACCGAAATGCACATCCTCCGGCGTTTGTTATGCTTTTTGGGCTTGCAGCGCTGGGGCAAATTTGGCCTCCCGCTGCTGGCAGGTAAATACGATCACCTGGCGGGACTGGGACAGCTCCTGCAGCACCTCCATGGCGGATTGCATCCGTTCATCGTCGAAACGCACCAGGGCGTCGTCCAGAATCAGGGGCGCCTCCGGAGTGAGGGCCTGGGCGGTGGACAGCCGCAGGGCCAGGTACAGCTGGTCGATGGTGCCGTCGCTGCGCCACTGGGCCTCCCGCAGAGCGTCCTCCTGCCGGGCGCCGCACAGGAGGGAAAAGTCCTGGCTGAGGGTGAGCCGATCGTAGGCCCCGCCGGTCAGCCGGGAAAAGATGCGCTGGGCCTCCCGGGAGATGCGGGGGGCGAACCGCCGCTGGAGCTCTCCACTGGCCTGGGAAAGGGCCTGCTGGGCCAGCGCCAAAGCCCGGTCATACC
Organism: Faecousia sp.; assembly: GCA_034104845.1. Classification (GTDB taxonomy): domain Bacteria; phylum Bacillota; class Clostridia; order Oscillospirales; family Oscillospiraceae; genus Faecousia. Next base: position 9,751 of record JAXECZ010000177.1, read on the forward strand.
GCTGCAGTTGGGCGATCCGCTGGTCCAGTTGAGCCAGCTGAGCCTTGATTGCCTCCCGGCTGCCCAGGGACTCCATTCTGCCCCGGCATTCTCCCTCCTGCCGGCGCAGCTGCCGCTCCTGCTGCCGGAGCTGCTCTGCTTGAGCGGCAGTCTCCTGGGCACTGAGGGAGCAGGTGTCCTCCCGGTGGGGGGGCGGGACGGGGTGGAGCATGGCTTTCAGGCTTTCGTATTCCCGCCGGGCCTGGTTTGCCTCCTGCCGGGCATTTTCCAGCTCCCAGCGCTGACGGCGGTATTGCTCCCATTCCCGGCAGCTCTGCTCCAGGCTGGCGTCGCCGCAGAGCTTTTGATGCTGCTGCTTCAGCTCCCGGCGGCGTTGGGCCAGCGCTTCCAGATCCTTTCGGTAATCCGCCTCCCGGACGCGGTATGCTTCCGTATCCCGGAGATACTGCTCCGCCTGCTGCATCCAGCTTTTTGGAGAGAGGCTGCCATAGCGGCTGGCCAAGCCCTGTATCCTTTTGCGCCGGTGGCCCATGGCGGCCAGCGCGGCTCCCACAAACAGGAAGCCCGCCCCTGCCGCAATCCCTCCGGGAATCAGCCGGTGCAGCCAAAGCAGAACAGTGGCACCAAGGAGGGATAATCCTCCGGCGGTGAGCAGCAGCCACCACCCATTCCGGTGCAGCTTCCGGTCAAGCTGAGCATCCATTTCCGCCTGTTCACGGGCTTGGTCAGGACTCAATCCCTGGAAGCAGGTTGGCGCCTGGGGCGATTCCGGCGGCAGCGGCAGGCTGCTTTGCATTTCCTGAAAGGCATCCAGATCCGCCCGATGGCCCCGCAGCAGGGACAGCCGCGTCTCGATCTCCTCCTGGGAGGGAATTCCCCGGCAGGCTGCTTCCGCTTGTTCCAGCTTTTGCGCGGCCCAAAGGGAGGCTTCCCTGGCCTGCGTAAGCGTTTCCTGCTGGCCGCAGAACTGCTCATAGGCCAGAGCGGCGGTGTGGTTGGCCAGGATCTTCTGCTGGGCGGCATTCTGCTCCAGCGCTTCTTCCGTTTGCTGCTGCCGGACTTCCAGTGCTTCCAGCTCTTCCAGGGTGCGGCAAAGCCCCTCCCGCTGCTCTATGGCCTGGGGCAGCAGACCGGATCGGTTGTAGCGGCAGCGGTTTTTCAGCTCCCGCAGACCCTTTTCCAGTTTGGCCTGGTCGCCGCTGTCGTCCCCGGTGGTGACCAGCTGATTCAGCCGCCGCTGCAGGGCTGCGTCCGGTGTTACCGGCAGGTCGGACAGGCGGATGAAGCCCGCCCGCTGATATACGCTCCGCTCCACCCCCAAAAGCAGAAAGCCGCAGTTGCCGCCGTCCAGCTCCGGCACCTCCATGCCGGTGCCCGTCTCGTAGGCCCGGAAAGCCCCCAGGGGAATCCGGCCCTTGGTGGTGCGTTCTATGGTGATGTCCTTATCGTTCCAGTTCAGCTCCACCCGGCCGGACATGGGGCTGCCGGACCAGGGAGCATAGCGCTCCTTCTCCGACAGGTTTTTCCCGCCCGCCTTGGATCGGGTGTCCAGCCCATAGAGCATGGCCAGCAGAAAGGCACACCAGGTGGATTTTCCCCATTCGTTCGGGGCGTGAATCACATTCAAGCCCGGCTGCAGCTTCAGACTCTGATGCTCAAATTTTCCAAAGGTGGCAGTCATGGATTCAATTCTCATGGCAGCTCCACCTCCTTGCCCTCCAACAGCCTCAGGGAAATGGAGGCGGCAAGACGGATGAGCTCCGCCTGTTCCGGATCGGCCTGTGCCAGCTGCTGCTTCAAAATTCGGAAATACTCCCCCCGGAGGCTGTCCTCTCCTGCCTGGTCAAAGGGGTCAGTCTCTTCTTCGGTTTCATCCCGGAGCTCCAAATAGCCCAGGTGGGAAAACCGCCTTTCCAGAGCTGCCAGGTTCGGGCTGCCCTGGCCGGTGAGCGTCACCCGATAGAGGTTGGGGCTTGTTACCGGCGGTAGCACCGTTTCCAGGGCGCTGACCCCGTCCCGGTTTACCCGGAGGGTGAAATCATAAAAGGCGGGCAGGGGCAGCGTCACAGCGGTGACGGAGACGGTTTGGTCCAGCTCCAGAATCAAAACACCCTTTTCCCCCGTTTCGTCCCAGCCCCGCCCCATGGGGCAGCCGGGCCAGGCGCAGAGGGTGTCCCCCGCCCGGAAGCTGCCTGCGGTATGGATGTGCCCCAGGGCCAGATAGTCCAGCCCGGATTCCCGGACTTGGGCGGCGGTGACAGGACAGTAGGGGGAGTTGAGATTCAGCCCATCCCCGTGGAGCAGCCCCAGGCACCAGCGTGCGTCCCCCTCCGCGTGGAAATTTTCCAGCAGCGGCGGGCAGTCCATGCTCCGGTAGCCCCCGCCGTAAACCCGGCAGTTCAGCTGGGGATAATCCCGGTATTCCATGCTCCCGGTGAAAATATGGACGTTTTCCGGCCAGCTTTCCCGCCAGGGGGAATCCAAGCCGTAAAAATCATGGTTCCCCGGACTGACGCACACGGGAATTTTCCACCGGGCCAGCTCCCGTTTCAGAGCCTCCACCGTCTCCCGGCTGGGGGTTCCATCGAAAATGTCCCCGGCCAGCAGGGCAAGGCCGCACTGCTCCCGCTGGCAGATGTCCCCCATCAGCCTGGGGAGCTCTTTCTGGGCCTGACGCAGCCTTTCCCGTGCCGGTACCGGGAGAGAGGAGAACGGGGAATCCAGATGCCAGTCGGCAGTGTGCAAAATTTTCAGTCCCATTGGTCAACTCTTTCCGCCCGGAGGCATTTGCCGGTTTCGCTGTCCAGGGTGAACAGCACCCCCTCCAGTTTGGTTGCTCCCTCGGCCCAGCGGTAGCGTTGGGGCAGATCGCCCCGGAATTTGGCAATGGACAGCTCTGGCCGGATCCCCAGCACCGAGTCCCGTGGGCCGGTCATGCCCAGATCGGTGACGTAGCCCGTGCCCTTGGGCAGCACCCGGGCATCCGCTGTGGGCACATGGGTGTGGGTGCCCCAAACCGCGCTCACCCGGCCGTCCAAAGAAAAGCCCATGGCCAGCTTTTCCGAGGTGGCCTCGGCGTGGAACTCCACCAGAATGAATTTGCTTTTCACCTGGCTGAGGATTTTTTCAATCATCAAAAAGGGGTTGTCCGGGCCGTAGTCCATGTTGCACCGGCCAATGAGATCGATGAGAGTCACCGTTCCGAAGCGGCTTTCCAGTTCCGTCCAGCCCTTTCCCGGCACTTGGGGGGCGTAGTTGGCCGGGCGGATGATCCGGGGATTCTCGTCCAGGTAGTCGGTGATCTCCCGCTTGGAGAAGCTGTGATTTCCCAGGGTGATGGCATCCGCCCCGGCGTCCAGAATATCCTCCGCCTGGCTGGGAGTGATGCCCACCACGCTGGCGTTCTCTCCGTTGACCACCACAAAGTCCGCCCCGGTGCTGCGCCTGAGCTGCCGCAGCTGGCGGCGGATTCGCTCCATGCCGGGGCCGCCCACCACATCTCCCACTGCCAGAACCTTAAATTCCATGAACATGCGCCTCCTGTGCGAATATTTGTTTTATTATATTCCATTTTTCCCGAATAAGCAAGAAAAAGATCATGCGCCCCTGGGCTGCCCCGGAGGAAATGGCAAATGGGAATTTGCCAGGGGACAATCACCAGTCTGCCAGCTTGCCGTTCTGTCCGGGTTTCCGGCATCCCCTTGCATTTTTTCCAGGATTATGGTATAAAATATGGACAGAACAAAAAATTGGAGTGTTTGCGTTATGAACGTCCATGAATCCGGAGAAATGTATCTGGAGGCCATTTTGGTGCTCCAGCGCAGGAACGGTTTTGTCCGCTCCGTTGATGTGGGGGAGTATCTGGGCTATTCCAAGCCCAGCGTCTCTCGGGCCATGGGTCTGCTGCGGAAAGGCGGCCTGATCGTCATGGAGCAGGACGGCGGCCTGTATCTGACGGAGGAGGGCAGGGCCATCGCGGAAAAAATCTACGAGCGGCATACGGTGCTCTCCCAGGTGCTCATGGGGCTGGGGGTTCCGGAGAAAGTGGCGGTGGAGGATGCCTGCAAAATCGAGCACGATATCAGCGATGTGACCTTTGAAATCATCAAGCGGCACATCACCGCCTATGAGGCCTCCAAATGAGCTGCGGGGGAGATTGCGGCCATTGCAGCGGCTGCTCCGGCTGCGGCGGCTCCCTGGAGCTGACCCAGGGGGAGATGGAGTTTCTTCGGCTCCTGGGCCAGGTGGCTTTCCTGCCGGTGGCCCGAAGCCTGGGGCAGGAGCAGCCGGTGTATTTGGAGGATGGTTTGGAAAAGCAGGCAGAAAATGCCCTGGTGCTGCAGCTTTTGGAAAAGAAAGGCCTCATCAGTCTGGACTATGACCACCCCCTCGCCGGGGCCAGCTGGCAGGCCTATGAGGGCTATCCTCTTCGCGGAAGCATTGCCCTGACAAATCGGGGACAGCGGGTGCTGGAGCTGCTGGAATATCAGGGCTATCTGGAATGAACTCCGGCTCAGCCGGTCATATAATACATTCCAATGATGTCCCGCATTTCGTAATAATGAGCAAGGTTCCGCCAGCCCATCCCGGTGGAGGAACCGGCGTAGAGCATGATTTTTGTGTCCGGCAGTCCGTGCTGAAGCATGGCTGCCGGATTCTTTCCGTTTACCCAGGGCACATAGTGGATGCCGCCCCACCAGAGGTTTTTC
>JAXECZ010000184.1:0-2572 GCA_034104845.1 Faecousia sp.
AGATTATTTCAGAAGCAGAGCCTAACGATTCATAATGAAAACGGATGAGCCCCGGGAACGGCTGGGGATGGCGCTGAAGTGAAAAAATTCATCCAGGAGCAGTCTCTACTTTTCAGAGACTGCTCCTGGATGTGCATTATATCTACACCGGCATCATGCTGCCCCTGAGCAAGCCGGTGCTCACCACAAAAATCACAGCGGGAAACAACTCTCCCTGGCAGTTTGCGGGGCAGGAGCCCATCCTTGCTGTGCTTGAATAATTGCAGAAAATATTGTATTATCATGCCATGATCTCTTTGGGGGATTATGGCATGATTTTCAGAAAGGAATTGATGACGATGCGTATTCGATTTGACACCCTGCTTTTCCCAGGCGGCAAGAGCAAGGCATTTACACTGAGCTATGACGACGGCGTAGTGCAGGATCGCCGGCTGGCGGAGCTGTTCCGGAAATATGGCCTGAAATGCTCCTTCAATCTGGGCTCCGGGGTGCTGGGGCACCGGGATGCCCGTCCCGGCCCCGGAGGAAAGGAGATCGATGTTTCCAAGGTTTCCCCGGAGGAGGTGCCACAGGTCTACCGGGAGCACGAGATCTGCGGCCACGGGCTTTACCATTCCGCGCTGAACTCCATCGGCACGCCCCTGGCCATGTATGAAATCATCGAGGACAAGCGGCGGCTGGAGGCGATCTCCGGCAGCCCGCTGAAGATGTTCGCCTACCCCTTTGGCCTGTACAACGACAAGGTGGTGGAGCTTCTGGCACTGGCTGGGTATCAGGGGGCCAGAACGGTGCACTCCACCCATGGCTTTGACATCCCGGAGGACTTTCTTCGCTGGGATCCCACCTGCCACCATGACGACGAGAAGCTTATGGAACTGGCAAGGCAGTTTGTGGAGGGCGTTTCCTTTGGGCCAATGCTCTTCTATGTCTGGGGACACGCCTATGAATTCGACGGCAAGGATAACTGGCAGAGGATCGAAGAGCTGGCGGAATTCATGTCCCGATATGCTGACTCGGTCTGGTTTGCCTCCAACGGAGAGATCATAGATTATGTAAACGCCTATCGGCGTCTGGAATACGCCAGCGACGGCCTGATGATTTACAACCCCAGCGCTCAGGATGTATTCCTCCGCCTGGAGCGGACACCGGAAGTCACCGTTCTGCCCGCCGGGAAGATCACCCGCCTGGAGCCCACCGGGCTGTGACCCGGAGGTCTGCAATGGGAGCATTCAACTACAATAATCCCTTTATTGTTTTTATGGTCAGGCTGCCTGAACGATAGAACTGCCCGATTTCGCAGTTTTCCAGCGCGGAGGCTCGTTTGGCTCAATCGTCAAGGTGCCACAAAACATAAAATTTGGAATTACCCTCATTTTCTGGGAAATTTCAACTTTTTTGCCATATAAATGAAATTACCTGACCCCAATTGTATCAAGGTCAGGTAACTTATCTGGCAAAGGTATGGAAAGTTGATACAATGCACCGCTTTTTGGGAAATGCACCACTGGTGCGGCAGCTTTACGTCTTGCAGAGTGGACAGACACTTCGCAAATCAAACGGCGGATTCACACAGCATGGCTGCTCCCCATGGCTCGAGTTCGAGTGTTTCTCCGCAGGCAAAACGCTTTTGGGATAACAACTCCATGGCACCGTTTTCTACATGGAAGGTCTGTACCTCAGAGCTGTAATTCAGCAGATATGTGATAATTTCTCCAATGTCATTTGTGCCCTGTTTCACAATCAGCGGCCAACGATACCGCGCAAGCCCAATCCCCATCTGGGGCAGCAGTTGCTCCAGCAGTGTATCCAAATCTGCGCTGTCCAGCATCGTACCAAGATAGGCGGCTTTTCCCTTTCCAAAGGTATGGCAGGTTGCTGCAGCATAGGAGGCGTAGGATGCATGGTCATAACCCAGCAGCACCTGTGTGTCACCGTCGGGGCGCAGCAGTTCCATCCATTCCTTCGCCCCGGGAACGTCTACGGGAACGGTAAAATTGTCATAGGTCATACCGAACACATCCGTCAGTCCACCCGGCTGACGGGTAGTTCGGATTTTTGCGTTTTCGTCACAGAAGAAGCTGCGGAAAGACGAAAGCAAATTCCCGCCGCCGCGGACATATTCCCGCAGGGCTTCGATCAGCGAATCGGCTGCACAGTACAGTCCAGGCGTGACCACCAGTTTGTATGCGGAAAAATCCCGGGTGCTGTCGTCCAGGATATCCACGGAGACATTCAGCCGGAAAAATGCGTCGTACAGCCAGCGCAGGATATCCCCGTAATTCGGACCGGCAAAAGCATAGCTGTGCTTCAGACCTGTGAGGCTGCGGTTGGAGACAAGGAAAGCAACATCGCTTTTTCGTTTCAGATTTACCAGATGGCTGCCGATGCGTTCTAAGTCCGCGCCGATGGTCTTTGCCTCCTGATACACCGCACCGGGGGTAAAGTCATGGCTGAGTACCCCCTTCCAGTGGCATTCGATGGCGTTGTGAATGGAGTGCCAGTGCCAGTATTCCACCATGTTCGCGCCGTTGGCAAGGTGGGCAAAGGCCTGCAGCCGCAGCTGTCCCGGCCA